>JANPMZ010000051.1:0-8378 GCA_031427195.1 Nitrospirota bacterium | reverse complement strand
GAAGAGCCGCCCTTCGCCTGCATGCGGGTTCAGCGCAGCCACCCCGATGCGGGGGTTGTCCATGCCGAAGGATTGCATGGCCTGGTGCGCCAGGCGCAGCGTTTTCAGGACCGTGGACTGCGTGATGTGGCGGGGAACGTCCTTGAGCGCCATGTGGATGGTCGTCAGGATCACCCGCAGCCCGCCGCCTACGAAAAACATTCCGTACTCCCTGGTGTTCGTAAGCTCGGCCAGAAGTTCGGTATGTCCAGCATAATGATGCCCGGCCGCATTCATCATTTCCTTGTTGATTGGTGCGGTCACGATGGCATCAACCTCGTTCTTTAAAGCAAGAGCAACCGCTTTTTTAATATACTCGACCACCGCCGTACCCGATGTCGCGTTCGGTTTCCCCCAGGCATGGGTCGCAAGGTCCACGTTACGCAAATCCAGCACATCGAGTCTGCCCGGAGCGGGGTCGGCGTCAGTTATGGATGAGATGCTGCGGACCGCGATCGAAAGTCGCTGCTCTTCGATGAGCTTTTTCATCACGCCTGCATCACCGATCACGACAATCGTGCAGAGCGGGAGCAGCTCACCGCTGTCGATCACCTTGGCGATGATCTCCGGACCGATGCCAGCAGGATCACCCATGGTTATGGCTATGAAAGGTTTTCGCTCCATTGGTCCCTTTGCTTCGGCGGATGGTTGCCTGCCATATTACCGATCTTATACTATAAACGACATGACGCGCGAAGGCTTTCCGCCCCCGATAAACAAGGGCGCTGCCTATAGCTTCTGTAGCGTCGGGGTTTATCCCCGACGGTATCGGCTTTTGGCTATTTTGCCAAGCCGATGGCGGCCTCGATCCGCTTTATGGTCTTGTCTTTTCCCATCACTTCGATCACCTCATAGATGCCGGGGCTGACCGTGCCGCCGGTCAGTGCCACGCGCACCGGTTGGGCGAGCTTCCCGAGCTTTATGGCTTTCTCGGCGACCAGGGCATTAAAGACCTTCTCGAGCTCGTCGTGCGTAAAGGGATCTACCTGCTTGAGACGGCTTGCAAGTTCGGAGAGCAACGGCGCCACGTCCGGCGTGAGATGTTTGGCCCTTGCTTTCTCGTCCATGGTGATCTCGTCCACGAGAAAAGGAACGGCCCCGGTCTTCATTTCCACGAGCGTATGGCTGCGCTCCGTCAATATCTTCACAAGCTTTTTGAACCACTCCGGATCCGGTTCGGACTTTAAAATACCGTCTTTCTTCAGAAGGTCCAGTACAAGCGCGGCCAGCCGTCCCGTATCAGCCTGCTGGATATAGTGGTGGTTCAGCCAGATCAGTTTTTCCGGATTGAAGACCGACGGCGCTTTGCCCACGCTGTCGAGCGTGAATTTCTCGATCAGTTCCTGCTGGGAAAAGATCTCCTGGTCGCCTGATGACCAGCCGAGGCGCGACAGATAGTTGACAAGCGCCTCGGGCAGATAGCCCAGGTCGATGTATTCGGTCACCGCAGTGGCGCCGTGCCGCTTCGAAAGTTTGGTCTTGTCGGAGCCGAGGATCATGGGCAGGTGCGCGAATTGCGGCGGTTCGTACCCGAACGCCTGGTAAAGCTGGATTTGGCGCGGCGTGTTATTCAAATGGTCGTCCCCGCGGATGACATGGCTGATCTTCATGGTAACATCATCAACCACCACCGCGAAGTTGTAGGTCGGCAAACCATCGGAGCGCTGGATGATCAGGTCGTCGAGCTGCTGGTTCTCAAAGGTCACGGCGCCGCGGATCATGTCCCGCACGATCGTCTGGCCTTCATCGGAAGACAGGAAGCGCACTGCCGCGGTCCTACCCGGAACGGGAGCAGTGAGCGAGCGGCACTTCCGGTCGTACTTCGGCGGCTTGCCCGCGGCCATTGCCTCTTTTCTTCTCGCCTCAAGCTCTTCAGGCGTACAGTAGCAGCGGTAAGCCTTGCCGGCCTTGAGCAGTTGATCGATATGCTCCTGGTAGATCTGCATCCGTTCGGTCTGGCGAAAGGGCCCCTCGTCCCAGTCAAGGCCGACCCATTTCATACCGTCGAGGATGATCCTGATGGACTCGTCGGTTGAGCGGGTCTGGTCCGTGTCCTCAATGCGGAGGATGAAGGTCCCTCCATGATGGCGGGCGAACAACCAGTTAAACAGGGCGGTCCGTATGCCGCCGATGTGCAGGGCCCCGGTCGGGCTGGGGGCGAATCTGACACGGACATTGTTCGTTGTGCTCATGATTATCAGGCTCCTTATGCATGGCAGGTATCTATGTGCAACCGGTGTGCATTATAGCAAATTCCCGGTGGTTGCAAAAGCTAATTCCTCTCTGGACGCGGTATTACGAGCATGCAGGTGCTGCAGGAATTCTTCGTGATCGCAACGGGAAAGATTCCAAAACCGCTCGATGTCACGACGGCGCGGGAGGTCGTGCGAGACCTCCTCAAATGGAACCCGGTTCTCATCAACGGCGACCTTATCGTAGACGCTATAGATATTCATGCGGCCCATGAATATTCCTTTTGGGATACACTGATCATTGCCGCAGCAATCGAGAGCGGGGCGGGGTACTGATCTGTCTGGGGGCTAAGAACGCCTGAGCATCCACATGGTCACTTCTTTAACCTTGTCATCATTGTCAAGATCAAAGAAGCGACCCCCGATACCCCCTACATGGAGGCTTTTTCAGTATCGCATGGTGTCACCTCGAACCATTTGCAGTGCGTGCTTAAATCATTGCTACAGGAATACGCGGGAAGAATAATATCAGGGGTGGATTTTGAATGGATTTACAGGAGTATATATCAAGTTTAACGGTTTATTGAAGGAATGCGTAGCCTTGAAAATAAAAAAGGGACGGTTCATTGAACCGTCCCTTTTGTCGTTCTATAGGCAAATTACACGCCGAAGGGCTTTGCATAGAGCAGGATGAGCACCACGACCAGGGTGTAGATCGCAAGCGACTCGATAAGAGCCAGACCCACGATCATGGTGGTCATGATCTTGCCCGAGGCTTCGGGGTTGCGGGCGATACCTTCCACCGCGCGACCGACGCTGAGGCCCATGCCGATGCCGGTGCCGAGCGCCGCGATGCCGATGCCGATTGCGGATGCTGCTGCAACGGTGCCGAAGAACGCGAACTTGGCCGCATCAGGAGCTGCTGCCACTGCCTCCGCTGCAAACGCTGCTGTGGCGATGAGCATCAGACCGAACACCAATACCATGATTACTGTAACTTTTTTCATTGATTCGTCTCCTTTCATAAAATTGTATGAATCTACCCGGATATGACCGGAGTGAAACCACCCGAAAAATCCCTTCAGGGAACGCTTTTTCCGGGGTCTAAGATATTAGTGGTGCTCGCCGCCCAGGTGCGCTTCTTCGATCGAGCCCGATAGATACAGCATGGTCAGGAGAGTGAACACCAGTGCCTGCACAAAGGCCACCAGGAGGCCGAGACCGAGGATCGGGACCGGCGCGATGTAGGGCGCAAGGAGCGCCAGCACGAGCAAAAGCTTATGCTTTGCCACCATGTTGCCGAAGAGACGAAACGTGAGCGACATAACGCGCGCAAAATGGCTGATGAGCTCGATGGGGAGCATGAGCGGCGCAAGACCCCACATGGGTCCCATGAAATGCTTGATATACCCGAGGCCGTGGCGTTTCAAGCCGATGTAGTGAGTTGCCGAAAAAGCCACGAGTGCGAGCGCAAGGGTCGTGTTGATGTTTGCCGTAGGCGAATCGAATCCCGGCACAAGACCTTGCAGGTTGCAGACGAGGATGAAGAGGAACAGGGACCCGATCAGCGCCAGGTAGTGCTTGCCTTCAGGCCCCATGATGTCCTGGATGAAGTCGTTCAGGCCGCCGACAACTACCTCAAGTAAATTTTGAACGCCCGTCGGCGCTGTTTTCTTGAGCGAGAAGCGTGCAATTAAGGCAAGTCCAATTATTATCGCCATGGCGAGCCACGAGTAGGTAATGGCTGCCTGACATGATTCCAGCGTCTCAGGATTGGTTACACCGGGAAGCGGAATATTTACATGTAAAAAAAGCGGGCCTTCTTTCATGACGCACTCCTTCGGTACGAGTCTTATGCTCGCAAAAATTTACAGGAACCCCTGTTTATTGTCAAGAAAAAACCCGGAAACAGTTCATAAAATTTCTTAATAATCACATACCTGTTTGCTAATGAAGGGAGGGGCTGGTTAAAACAGGAGCAGGCCGGAGGCAGTTCGAAAAGAAGCAGTTTCACCATTACGATCGTTGCGTCAGGGGTTGAAATATTCCAGAAAAAAAGCGCCTGTCCCGTAGTAAAAACGGGACAGGCGCCGGTTACCCAAAATGAATTTTACTACGCCGCACTACACGGTCATGATCTCTTTTTCCTTTTGCGTCAGCACTTCATCGATCTTCTTGATATAGTTGTCTGTCGTTTTCTGAATCTCATCCTGTAGTTTCTTGACCTCGTCCTCGGATACGTGAACGTCTTTGTCCTTGCTCTTTTTCTTAATATCGTCGTTGATGTCCCGGCGGATGTTCCTGATGGCGACGCGCGCGTCCTCGGCGAGTTTCCTGGCATGCTTCACGATCTGGTGTCTGCGCTCCTCGGTCAGCGGCGGAATGCTGAGACGGATGATCTTGCCGTCGTTGCCCGGTGTAAGCCCCAGATCTGATTTGAGAATGGCCTTCTCGATCTCGCCGAGCATCTTTGCTTCCCAGGGTATGATCGTGATTTGCCGGGCATCAGGGACCGCCAGGTTGGCGACCTGGCTGAGCTGCGTCGGTGTGCCATAGTAGTCAACCATGATGCCGTCGAGCATGCCGAGCGACGCTCTGCCGGTACGCAAAGAGACAAACTCTTTTCTAAGGGTGTCGAGGGCCTTGCCCATCTTCTCCTCGGCCTTTTTTTTCTGCTCGCTCAGCATTATTGCCTCCCGGCGACCAGCGTCCCAATCGATTCGCCCATAACGATCCGCTGAATGTTCCCCGAGGTGTTCAGGTTGAATACGATGATAGGAAGATTATTGTCCATACAGAGGGAGATGGCTGTTGCGTCCATAACCCTCAGGTCTTTTTGGAGAACTTCGATATAGGTGAGACGGTCGTATTTTGTGGCAGCCGGATCCTTCACCGGGTCGGCGCTGTATACCCCATCTACCTTGGTAGCCTTCATAATCACTTCTGCGCCGATCTCCATGGCCCGAAGCGCTGCCGCGGTATCCGTAGTAAAGTAGGGGTTGCCCGTGCCCGCGGCGAAGATCACTACCCGCTTTTTTTCAAGGTGCCGAACGGCCCTTCGGCGAATATAAGGCTCTGCCAGTTCGCGCATTTCAATGGCCGATTGAACGCGGGTAACGACCCCCCTGTTCTCAAGAGCATTCTGGAGGGCGAGGGCGTTCAAAACCGTGGCGAGCATGCCCATGTAGTCGGCGCTCGCACGCTCCATGCCCTGTGCCGACGCAGCCAGGCCTCTAAAGATGTTGCCACCGCCGATGACAATGGCAATCTCGATGCCGAGGCCATAGATCTCTTTAATCTCGGAAGCGATCTTATCCAGAATGGCAAGGTCTATGCCATACTGCTGGTCGCCCATGAGGGCTTCGCCCGAGAGCTTGAGCATTATGCGTTTGTAGGGTGAACGCGCCATAGGATAGTTATTTGAGCTGTGCAGCCACTTCCTCCGCGAAATTCGACTTTTTCTTTTCAATGCCTTCGCCGAGCTGATAACGGACGAACCGGTTGATTGCAGCGCCGGAGCCTGTTTTTTTCAGGAGATCCTTGATCTTGAGTTTGCCGTCAGGATCCTTGATATAGAGCTGTTCCACGAGGCAGAAATCGCTGTAGAACTTCTCCAATTTTCCGTCAAGGATCTTTCCGATAACAGCAGCCGGCTTGCCCGACTCCTTTGCCTGAGCTTCGTAAACCGCCCGCTCCCTGGCCACGGTCTCAGGAGGGACAGTCTCGCGCGAGAGATACAAAGGATTAGCAGCGGCAATATGCATTGCGAGGTCCTTGCCCAACTGCTCGTCACCATCCGCGTAATCCACCATGACGCCGATGCGGCTGCCATGCAGATAGAGCGCGATCGAGCCGTCGGTTTCATACCGCTCGAACCGGCGGATCGCGATGTTCTCGCCGATCTTCTGCACCAGGGTCTGCCGCCTGGCCTCAACGTTCTCGCTGCCGAGCAT
Source organism: Nitrospirota bacterium (assembly GCA_031427195.1). Classification (GTDB taxonomy): domain Bacteria; phylum Nitrospirota; class UBA9217; order UBA9217; family UBA9217; genus GWC2-56-14. The sequence continues at coordinate 2,194 of JANPMZ010000051.1, read as the reverse complement.
GAGCTGCGAAAGGGCTGCAACGTCCGCCGGGTTCCGCGCGGACGCCAGTTCTGCGATTGTTTTAGCGAACTCCTGGAACTCGGGGTTCTTGGAAACGAAATCCGTTTCACTGTTGACCTCAACGAGCACGCCGGTCTTGCCGGAACTGCAGAACGCGATCATGCCTTCAGAAGCCACGCGATCAGCCTTCTTCGCTGCCGCGGAAAGTCCTTTTTTCCGCAATAGGTCGACGGCTTTCTCAAAATCGCCGCCAGCCTCTTCAAGGGCCTTCTTGGCATCCATCATGCCGACCCCGGTTTTTTCTCTCAGATCCTTGACTGCACTAGCGGATATTGTTGCCATGCCGGAAGTACTCCCCTCTACCTGCATCTTTCTGTATCTTCTGTTTTGTTCCTACACCTGTTCTTTGACGTCCGGCCCGGCAACCGCGGTCTCAGGCATTCCTTCCGCCTGGGTAGCGCCGGCAGCCTTTGCCGCTTCCATGGCCTGACCTGCTTCCTTGGCGATCGACTGCCTGCCTTCGATCACGGCATCGGCTATCTTTGAAGCCATCAGGCGTATGGCGCGAATGGCATCGTCGTTGCCCGGTATGACGTAGTCGATATTATCGGGATCGCAGTTCGTGTCCACTACGGCCACGACCGTAATGCCGAGCTTGTTCGCCTCGTGAACGGCGATCGCTTCTTTGCGGGGGTCGATGATGAAGATCACTGACGGAATGTCGTGCATGGTCTTGATGCCCGACAGGATCCTTTCCATCTTGATGCGTTCCTTTTCAAGGCCGGCGACCTCTTTTTTGGTCAGCTTGTCGTAGGTGCCGTCCTCTTTCATCTTTTCGATCTTCTTGAGGCGGTCAATGCTCTTCTTGATGGTTTGGAAGTTCGTCAGCATGCCGCCGAGCCAGCGGCTCGATATATAGTACATGCCACAGCGCTTTGCTTCCTCGGTGATGGCATCCTGTGCCTGTTTCTTCGTCCCCACGAACAGGACGTCCTTCCCCTGGGAAGCGGCAGTACGCACGAAATCATGCGCTTCCTTGAACAACTTGAGCGTTTTCTGGAGATCGATGATATAGATCCCGTTACGCTCACCGAAGATATACTTCTTCATCTTGGGGTTCCACCGCTTTGCCTGGTGGCCGAAATGCACCCCTGCTTCCAACAGCTCCTTCATCGTGATTGCGGACATTGTGTCCCTCCTGTTTTGCCTCCGCGCCGATCTTCCCCGGGCAGACCCGACGTTTAAGGTCGGGACATCTGCCTGCAGGTCCTGGCGCGTGCGGATTTAGAATATGCCCTAAAAGGGCGACCCATAAGATAGCATAGGTCCGTCGGCAATACAAGAAAAATATGAGGCCCATTTAGATTAATGGCAAAGGGGCTGAAAGAGCAGATCATTTCCACCGGCCTGCGTCTACTTTTCAATGAAAAGTAGACGCAGAGTCCTGTTTACCCGGTCTTCTTATTCCTCGTTTTTGCCCTGATTTCCGCACACCTTCCTCAAAACCGCTGCGTACTTTTCATGACCCCTAATCAATGTCCCCGATCTGTCCCTTCGGCTGGTTGCCGTAAACACTTCGCAGCACTACGTCGGACCGTTCCTTCCGGGCCTCCGAAACACCTTCTCTGATCTTCAGCGTTTCCTCCGCGAACATCGCCGACCGCAGCCATTCGTAGCCGAGTTTCAACAGTTCAGCGTCATCGGTCCGCACCTTCTCGATCCGCTCCTCCGGTATTTCGTAGGTCTCCAGGAACGTGCTGCCGAACACGAACTCGCGGAAGTAATCGGTGTTGGTGGTAACCATGAAGAACATCCGGTTCTTGATCTCGGGAAACTCCTTCTCGCCGAAGGACTTTTTCTTGATCAGGATCTCCATCCACCCGCGGTTCATATCATCGTAGAGGTCCGCCTGCTGGTCCTTGCGCCACTCGCCCACGGTCCATTCCTTGTCCTCTTCAAAGCCCTTGCAGTGGTCTTCCTTGATCATGAAGTAAAACTCGTCTTTGCCGCCTTCTGCATCCCTCTTCCGGAGGGTGGCCATGCCCAGGGGGTAGTAGCGGCAGTTGCTCGGCCGGTCCTCGTACACCGAGCAGCCTTCGCTCGTCACAAAAGGGCAGCTCTTCTTTTCATCGGCGCTCATCCTGAGCGTGATCACCGGAAGCAGCGTTTTGGCGAGGATCTCGATATCGCAATG
>JANPMZ010000050.1:0-2156 GCA_031427195.1 Nitrospirota bacterium | reverse complement strand
GAGGCAAAAAAGATCCCCCTCGCCGTGCTCGCGGTTGTGGATGAGGCCGGCGCTCCCGCGCTTCGCGATGAAGTGCTGGACGTGCTCCAGGCCGACCTGCGCCGCTCGCAGATCTTCGATCTGCAGGACCCGAAAAAGATCGACTTGCTCTACTCCGGCCAGCAGGAGCCGGCTGTTGAGCTCGTGAAACGGGGCGGCGCCTTCGGGCTGACCGGTGTGGTCTGGGCGTCGCTGCAGCGTAACGGAAACGCGCTTCGTTTGCAGGGCAGGCTGTATGACGCAGCATCAGGCGCCAAGCTGGCAAGCGTGCAGTTCAACGGCGGGGCTGATTCCGTCCGCCGCCTGGCCCACTCCTTTGCCGACGAGATCGTTGCCCGGTACACTGGCGAGAAGGGCGTGGCCCGGACCCGCATCGCCTATGTCTCGGACAAGACCGGGAACAAGGAGCTTTACGTCATGGACTATGACGGAAAGAACTCCCAAAAGGTCACGGCCGATCGCTCGATCTGCATGTCTCCTGCCTGGAGTCCCGATGGAAGGGTCCTTGCGTATGTGTCGTACCGGGATAAGAACCCCGATCTCTTCGCTCTTGACCTGGGAACGGGCAAGCGGTGGAAAATCTCGGGGACCGAAGGGCTGAACATCTCGCCGGCATGGTCGCCCGACGGCAAGCGGCTGGCTGCGGCGCTCAGCAAGGACGGAGGCGCTGAGATCTACACCATGACCCGCGAGGGCCGCGACCTGGAGCGGCTTACTTTCGGCATCTCCGACAACGTGGCCCCATCCTGGTCGCCGAACAACCGGGAGCTCGTTTTCAATTCCGGAAGGGCGGGAACGCCGCAGCTTTATATCATGGGCTCTGACGGCACTGATGTGCGGCGCGTGACCTTCGAGGGTTCCTATAACGCATCACCGAACTGGTCGCCGCGCGGCGACCGCATTGTATTCGTCTCCCAGGTCGCCGGGCTCTTCAAGATCGCCTCGATCAATCCCGATGGGTCAGAACCGCGCCTGTTGACCAGCGGCCCGGGGAATGACGAGAACCCGTCGTGGTCTCCCAGTGGCCGGCAGATCGTGTTCAGCTCGAACCGCGGCAACAGATCCAATATCTATATTATGAACGCCGATGGTACGGATCTTGAGCGGATCACGCCGAACGACGCCAATTACACCTCGCCTGCCTGGTCCCCCTGAGCCGTGGGTGTTTTCCCGTCTCCAGCCGGGCGTCGTGCCGCTGCTTCGAGGAGATGTCCGGCGATCAGCACGGGTACCGGCATCAGCCGCTATCCTGATGACGCCGAGGTTCTGCTGAACAAGGCGGACCAGGCCATGTACCGATTGAACTGCAAAGGCAGCTATGTATTGTTCGGTGATTTGAACAGAGCCTCTTCCTGATGCATCGAGCAGCATCCGTTTTTCCTTTCGCTGCCTGACCGCTGTCCCGCCTGACGCTCCACCTCCTCCGTGCTATACTATACATGCAGGGAAATAGATCCCCGGACATATCGGGACGCTTTCTGTCATAAATCTCTGTTCAGGCGCAGTGACGGAAAAACGATGAACTTCTGATCAGCACCTGTTCCGTTTCGGAGGGTTGGCAATGCCGCATTTCGGTTTAATGAATGAGCAGGAGCTGGGGCCGGTTGCCGGTCCGTTGCAGCGGGCGAGACTTCATCTGCGGGGCGGTAAAAGAAGACTGCGCCAGGGAAAGGTCTCGGCAGGCATTGTCACGCTGTACGACGCGCTGGAAGGGGCGATGGTATCCTATGCCGAATCGCCCGACACGGGGCCAAGGCTTCAGTTCCGTCCCGGGGAGCGCATGCATGACAGCAAGGTCTTGTATGCCGTGCTTATCCGGTCCGGTGTGCTTGACGGTTCCTTCGATTTCGAGGCCTTTGACGGGTTGACCGGGCAAGCGCTGCAAGCGGAGCTCGCCCCCTATGATACGCGGGACCTGGTCTCGCATATTGAATCGGTCATGACGCAGCTCGGGGTACTGCCTTTTGACGAAGCAGGCTTGCCGCCGGAGGATCCGGGAACATTCTGAATTCGAAATGCGAAATTCGGAATGCGAAATAAGGAAAACACGATGAACTTTCTCTCCAACGAACGATCACCCTATCTGCGGCATGCCGCAAACCAGCCTGTTGACTGGC
>JANPMZ010000049.1:0-2809 GCA_031427195.1 Nitrospirota bacterium | reverse complement strand
CAGGGTGACATGAGCCTGACCGGTGCTCACGCAGGAATGCTGAAGCAGGGGCAGGCGCTGCACCTGGTGGGTGACGAAACGGTCCTTGCCGGGAATGCAGGCGCCATACCGATCGTCTATGTTATCTCCGGCGGGCATTCGGGTCACGCGCACTAGCGCATGGCGTCGAGCCTGGAGAAACGCACAACGATCAGGGTGTTCATTGTTGAGCAAAAAAAGACAATGGATACGTAAATCTGGCTTTCTAAGAGCAGCCCGGGAAACACAGAAGAGCGTTATCGATATGCTGGTGTAATTGTAAAGAAGTTAAAAAGGTTACGGTATGCGGGAATGCCGCTCAGATCAGAGCGGCAATTTTTTTGTCTCTTCGATGACCTCGGGGGGCTCGCCGCCGCTCAGGGACTGGAGCTTGTCCCCGAACTTCTCCAATCGTTTGTCCGCTTCGTCATACCGCATTTTTGTATTGGTCAGGTGTTTTCCCACCAGCTGGAATTCATCCTGAAATTTCCTGAAATCACCGGAAAGTCTCGCCAGGTTTTTCAGGATGTCCTGTGCCTGTTCCTCGATATGCAGTCCCTTGAGGCCGAGCAGGATGGTCTGCAGGTAAGCGTAGAAGCTGTTCGGTGAGACCGGGATTACCCGCTTGGTAAATGCGTAGTTCAGGAGCGCCTTGTCCGTATCCACGACCTCGTCCTTGATGATCAGCTCGTAGTAGACATTCTCGGCAGGGATATACATGAGCGCGAAATCGAAGGTCCCCTCGTCGGGCAGGATGTATTTTCCGGCAATGGCATCGATATGTTTTTTTACATCAGCGATGAATTTCTTTTTGGCGGTCTTCCGCTCTTCCTCGGTTGCCGTTTCGACGACGCGCTTGAAGTTTTCGAGCGGGAACTTCGCATCCACGGGTACGAGGCTCTGGCCGACCCTGATCACCGCATCCACGGCTTCACCGCTTTTGAACCGGTGCTGCAGCGTGTAGTGCGCGGGCGGAAAGATTTGCGCCAGCAGGTCGCCGAGAAACAATTCGCCCAGCCCCCCGCGCAGTTTAGGCGAGCGCAAGATTTCCTGCAGGCTCGCGATGTCCTTGCCGACGTCAAAGACCTTTTGCGTAGCTTCGCTCAAACTGCCCAGCCCCTTGCTCACATCCTGCACCACGCGGGCGGCGTTGTCTAACCTGGTATTCAGATCGCCCGTCGATTTCTGAAGCTGCTGGGTCACGTTGTTGAGCTGGGTATTCACCTGAAGGTTGATCTGGCTGAGTTGCTGGTTGACTGAATCCTGGTTTTTGAACATGGCATCGGTCAATTGGCCGCGCAGAGACTGCACTTCCTGCTGCATCAGGCCGAGGGACGGGTCCGCGGTCTTCTTCTGCGACTGGATTACCAGCCAGAGGAGGATGAGGACGACTGCAGCGAGGAGTATGAGGATGGCGATTTGCATAATAGTCCGTAGTGGGGAGCTCGTAAGATGCGAGATAAAATGAACTTAAAAGAAATAAGTATCTCGCAGAGAAAAGCTCATTAACTATTCTGGTTAAAACAACGAGGTACTGATTTTGACTTCCTCTGCGTCCTCCGCGGCTCTGCGAGAGACGCCTTGCATTTCCGCTTTGTCCTGTTAGGAGTGTCCTGTTCTAACGGATTTCCAACATCCGATCCAGCGCCCGCTTCGCCTTGACGCGGATGTCCTCGGGCACCTTGATCACATACTGCATCTTCTCCATGGCATGAAGAACGCTTTCGAGTTTTGTCCGCTTCATGTTGGGGCAGACCATCTCGTTCGAGACGATATAGAACTTCTTGTCCGGACTTTCTTTCCTGAGGCGGTGGAGCAAGCCTTCCTCGGTGCCGATGATGAATTCCTTATGAATCGACTCTTTGCAGAACCGGAGCATGCCCGAGGTGCTTGCGATCTGGTCAGCCATATCCTGGATCTCGGGAGGGCATTCAGGGTGGACCACGAGCACTGCATCGGGGTGGGCCGCCCGCGCCCTGTTCACGTCATCGATATCAAGGTGTCCCTGGTGCACATTGCAAAACCCGTCCCAGGAGATGATCTTTTTCTTGGTCCTTTTTGCCGCATAGGCAGACAGGTTGCGGTCGGGAATGCAGATTACCGTATCTTCTTTGAGGGATTCCACGATCTTGACCACGTTGGAGGAAGTGCAGCAGATGTCGCTCTCGGCCTTGACCGCGGCCGAAGTGTTCACATATGCCACGACCGGCACGCCGGGATATTTCTTTTTCATGTCCAGCAGGGTGAACTCGTCGGCGAATTCAAAGGCAATGCCGAGTTTATCAGTGTAAAAGTCCCTCCGGGTCTTGCGCGGTCCTGTAACCGTGACCATATCAGCCATGGGGCACCCGGCGGTGATCTCGGGCAGCAGCACGGTCTTGTCCGGCGAGAGGATCGAAGCGCTTTCGGCCATGAAATGCACGCCGCAGAAGACGATGACGCGGTAGTCGGTCTTTGCCGCTGCACGGGACAGCTCCAGCGAGTCGCCCGTGATGTCGGCAATATCCTGCACTTCGGGGCGCTGGTAATTGTGCGCCAGGATGATGGCGTTCAGATCTTTTTTCAGCTTCTGGATCTTGTCACGAAGGGGAGCGATATCAGTTTTCTCGGGTGTCATAAGTACGGTGATAATACAGATAATGGCAGTAGATTGTCAAATGGAAATTGGTTTCATACGTAAGCCTTCAGTTACGGGGGTCTCAAGACGTACGTCAGCGTACTTGCTCCCACGCTCCGCGTGGGAGCACACGTGCGAGACGCTCCAGCGTCGACTGGAGAAGTAGATGCAGAG
>JANPMZ010000048.1:0-2690 GCA_031427195.1 Nitrospirota bacterium | reverse complement strand
ATTGAAATTTTACATCGTGCCATGCAACAAACCTGCCAATAGTTTTCATTTTATGCAACTATGCGGGCGGGGACCGCCATCATTAACGTGCATCAGAAGGAACTTGCCGTCCGCAAAACAGCGTCAAAGCGCTCCCCGTGCTTTCAGAATCTTTTCCAGTTCCGCTATACTCTCTGCGTGCTCCCGGCATTCCTGTTCATATTCCGCTTGCATGTTCTGCGCTTTTTCCGCGCCGATATGGACGGAGGTTTTGACAAAGGTAAAATTGTGCTGGTCATCGATGTCGCAGAGATTTTCCCTGAGTCTCGACAGCTCTTTTTGCAGATCTTCAACAGTCATGTCCTCGTATTTTTTACTCATAGCTACGCACCCCTTCCCGGGAACATCATGAGATTATTTGCCTGAGGTGATCAAGCGCATCCTTCCGGTCCTGAAGCGTGCCCGCCGCCTGTTGCTCGCGGATAGCATCTAGTATCTCGCGAAAGCGCGGACCGGGCGTAAAGCCGCGCGCAATAAGGTCCCTGCCTGTCACGAGCGGTTTTGCCTCCGCTTTGAGAAACTTTTCGTAATAATAGGCGAGTACCGCGGCCAGGGGACGCTCCGTGTCCGTGAACAGCTCTTTGGGCATGATGTCGAACGTGGCGCGTGCGTCCGCCTGGGCAAGGATAAGGCTTTCCGGCAGGCCGTCCCGCATGTCGCGGCAATAGCGGTATAGTGCGTTTTTGCTCGGCCCGCCCGGCGCGGAGAGATTAAAAAGCCGCATGTGCTGCCTGATGACGCCGGTGACCAGCGCCTCGGTATCGCGCGAAAGCCTGAATCGTTTGCAGACTTCCTTTGCCTTCTTTGCTCCGATGCTGTCGTGATGGTGAAAATGGATGCGTCCGTTCTCCTGAGTAAAGGTCTCTGGCTTTGCGATATCATGCAGAAGGCAGGCGAAGCGGAGTGCTGCCTTGCGGGGAACCAGTTGTTCCAGGGGTCCGTCAAGGTGCGCAAGAACACGGTCGGCATAGGCCGGAGCAATCTTCGGCAGGTCCTCCAGCACGCTGTCCACGTGCTCCGTCGCTTTGATCGAGTGGGTCCGCACATCGTAGACATGATACCTGCCGGGCGCAAATCCCCTGAGCGTTTCAAGCTCAGGGAGGAGCTGAGGCAGGAGGCCCAGTGAATCCAGGAGCGACAGATAGACCCTTGCACCGCGCTGCGACAGGATCTGGAAGAACTCATCGCGGATCCGCTCCGGCGCGGACTGGTTGATCAGGGCGGCCCGGGACCGAATGTGCTCCTGTGTCCCCGCTTCCAGGGTGAATCCAAGCGTGGCCGCGAACCGGACCGCGCGCAGCGACCTCAGCGGATCGACCTCCAGCACTTCAGGCTTTGTAATCCGGATGAGCCTGTTTTGTATGTCCTATCTGCCGTTAAACAGATCGACAACGGTGTCAAGCGATCCGGTTCGGAGAAACTCGCGCAAATCGAGCGCCATGGCGTTCATGGTAAAATCCCGGCGCCCGAGGTCGGCCTGCAGGTCTGCGCCTTCGAAGTTGGTAAAATCGAATTGAAGCGTCGCTTCATCCGCTTTTTTTATGACGCGCGTGATCCGGCGATCTTCGTCAAGAAAGAAAAAACTTCCGTTGATCTTTGCGGCGAACGAGCGCGCGACCGTCTCGGACCCCGAGGGCATCAGAAGGTCGATGTCCTTGAACAGCTGATTCGTAATCAGCAGGTCACGGACGGAGCCACCGACGAGATAGATGCTGTCAGAGGTGAGCGAAAGAAGTGGCGGGAGATATGTCAGGGCTGCAGTATTCATGGCTAGGGTGAGGCTGTCGTTTGTTTAAAGAAAGTACAATACTATACTTGCAACGCGGGTTAAATGCAAAAGTTCGGATTTCTGGTTTCGGACACATCGGCTTCCGCGGACGCGGTGATGTCAACAATGGACTTTTTTGGCATGCTTAAACTCTTTGAGAAAGTCACTGGCAGAGCCGATCCGGCAGCTTGCGGCATCCCGCTCGGCCGGCGCAGGAAGTTTCGCAAAATTTGCGGCATGCAGTTGTTTTTTCGTAGACATGCACGTCCAGCAACACGGAATCGGCCTTGCCGTTGACCGTGAGAATCACCGGTCGTCCCGTGGCGTGGAGATGGTCAAGGATATCGCGCGTGTTCCTTTTCAGCTCGGTAACAGAGCGAATATCCTCCGAAAGACTTATGCGAGACATAGCGCACCTCCCATGATACTTTACTTGGCATCAAATATAGCATTATTTAAAATGGCTGGCAATCGCAGAATTGGCGTTCCCAGAATATTCATTCTGAAAAATGATGCCTACAAAGGATGGTGAGCTCGTAAGAAGTCGAAATTTTACATATTCCGTCATTCCCGTGCAAACGGGAATCCAGTCTTTTCAAACATATACTTGACCACTGGATACCCGCTTTCGCGGGTATGACGACTTCTTACGAGACCATCAAGGATGGTGAGCTCGTAAGAAGTTTTTAAAGCCGTCTTTGCGAGCGTAACGAAGCAATCTCGCAGTTCATAGACAGATTCCGCCACTGGCCTTCCCCTACCGTCCCGCCGGTTATTTTCGGCGGGAACTGCCGAGCTCTCCCGGTTCTCGAACATAGAGTGTTCACGCATGCACAGGTTCTCTGACTCCGCGGGGCCGGGCAACGACTGGCTGGTTAACGCC
>JANPMZ010000047.1:0-5764 GCA_031427195.1 Nitrospirota bacterium | reverse complement strand
TATAACCATGTTACAGTCAAGCGAGGACTTGTTCAGGATCTATATTAAGAACGGGGAAATATATCATCTCACCTATGGGTCCGCGATCGGCCAGGAGGCCATGGATATTATTGAATATTATACGTTGCGCAATGTCACCTTGTTGGAGGGTTTAGAAGCGCCGGCGGGAACCGTACCCGCAAAATTCGCCACAAAGAAGTTCATCGATGCGATGAGGAAGGCCAATAAGAGGGTTCGCGTGGCATGAAGCCCGGGAGCATCTGCGGCCTGGTATCAAACCAGTTCGAGATGTTGTGCAAACCAAACAATACGCTGCGGCGTCTATGCGCAATCATTTAGGACTCTGAGATAGATAGAGATTATAGGGCGCAAAATTCGGATTATCCCAGGTTTTCGAGGTTGGATGGTGTTGCCGGGTCAGCCTTCAACTCAACTCCGAAAGGTAGTAAAAAAAGGGACTCTTCATCGAAGAATCCCTTTGCGGTTAGCGTTTATGTTGCTTTGCGGAAAGAACCGCTGATCACGTCCCCAGTCGTTTCCCCGCTGCATACGCTTCCTTCAGCGCAGTCGGATGTTTCTGGACATCTCCTTTGGCATCAACGCCGCCGTAGAAGAGCGTCTCATGCTCCGGAACGCTGCAGGTCCTGAAGAACCCTTTTGCCACGGCTTCTGCAGTGTGCTTGCCGTCGTCCTTTTTCATGCCACCAACGAGCAGGAGCAGGCCTTTTCTTCCGTGCGGGCCAGCGGGAATGGTCTTCTTGAGCAGATATTTTTCGCACCAGAAGGCCTGGCAACGGTCAACCATCGCCTTGGCCTGGGCGCTCAGGCTGTAGAAAAAGATGGGGGAGGCCAGGATGATCCTGTCCGCCTCCCTGATGGCGGCGTACATTTCGGTCATCGCGTCATCATGAATGCACATGCCGGTCTTGACGCAACCGCCGCAATCCTGGCAGGGTTTAAAATCCAGAACATTGAGCTTGAACACGGTGAGCTGATGGCCGGCTTCGCGGAGCGGCTTGAGCGCCTCTTCAAGCAGGACCTCGGTATTGCCGCCAGGGCGCGGGCTGCCGTTGAACGCGACGATCTTCACCGATTATTCAACTTTCGAGAAGGCCTGTTTTTTGGATCCGCAGACCGGGCATACGTCCGGCGCTTCGCCCTCCGCGGTGTAGCCGCAGACCGAGCAGACATAATAGTCGGTGTCAACGTTCCTGCCGAGCGTATCAAGCGCCTTCTGGTACAAGGCGGCATGGACCTGCTCCACCTCGTTGGCATAGTTGAAGCTCTTGAGCGCGCCTGCATTGTTCTCCGTCCTGGCGTCGGCGATCATTTGGGGATACATGTTCTGGAACTCGTAGGACTCACCGCTGATGGCGGCCATAAGGTTCTCTTTCGTGGATTTGACCACGCCGAGCTCCCGCAGATGATTATGGGCATGGACCGTCTCGGCAGCCGCCGCAGCCCTGAATAATTTTGCGGCCTGTTTAAAGCCCTCCGCCTCGGCTTTTTTGGCAAAGGCGAGGTATTTCCGGTTTGCCTGAGATTCGCCGGCAAAAGCGTCCTGCAGGTTCTTTTCTGTTTTTGACATCGTGATGTTCTCCTCTCTATTTTATCCGTGCTTCAGCAGCCGCCCAGTTGATGTTCTTGAAGAAGGCTTCGATATAGTCCGCACGCTTGATGCCATATTCGACCATGTAGGCATGTTCGAAGACGTCCATGATCAGCAGGAGGGTGCAGCCTGCCGGGTGGGAGACGTCGTGTTCGTTGATCCAGAAATTAATGAGCCTTCCCGAGGCCGGGTCCTGGTAGAGTGCGACCCAGCCGATGCCGCGCATGGCTCCCGTGGCCCTGAAGTCTTTTTCCCAGGCTTCGCAGCTCCCGAAGCTTTCGGCTATTTTCTTGCCGAGTGTGCCGTCCTTGTTGAGGCTCGTGGTTCCGCCCAGGTTCTCAAAATAATATTCATGGAGCCGCATACCGTTGAACTCCCAGCCGAGCCTGCGCTTCAGTTCCGCGAATTCAGGCGTCGCGGTCTTGCCGTCCCTGGTCATCTGGTCAAGCGTATCGAGCACCTTGTTCGTGTTCGTGACATAGCCCTGATAGAGCGTGAAGTGGTTCTTGAGCAGCGTCTCGCTGAACCCGGCCATTCCGATGAGCTTTGCATAATCCTTTGAAGCGTATGCCATGACGTGTTCCTCCTTGGTTAAAAGTGCGCTGCCGATAAACTGAAGTATAGCAGAAACAGGGTGAAGCTTCCTGCTATCCAACCTGTTCAAATGAATCCTTGCCCGCTTTGCACACGGGGCATTTCCAGTCTGTTTCGTCTTAGGCCGGCTGTAGCAGCAGGGGGCTACCGACGTACAGCCGCATTTCCCGTTCTTGCACTCCAGGCCATCGACGCTCTATCCTTCCGGGATCTTTTCCACTGGTATGCTCATTAAGCATCCTTTGGCCGCACTGTGAGCAGGTTATCGCGAGTAGCTTTAAATTAGAATGACTTTAATATAGACTGGCTGCCTTGTCAACTGATTTTTGTATTGGAGGGCATCATATATAGAGAGGAATGTGCCTATTTAATGATCAGGTGCTTAAATCAGCGTCCTGAAGCGGTTGCAGTTCCACCGAATAATTTGCAAGTTCATTTTAAATTGCTGAATAAAATTGGGCCTATAGTGTGCTCCTGTCGGGCCAGACCAGGTGGCACAAGCCTTGCTATATAATAGTGCAGAGGCTGTTTGCGTTACATTGGGGAATGAAGGTGAAGGATAGTTTTTTTGTGATGCTCTGTATGGTCTCTTAACGGCTTGAGCTCATCTGCACAAGGTAGACCCCGGCCAGAATGGAGCAGCCGCCGAAGAGCTGCAGGAACGTGATCTGTTCATGGAGAAAGAGCGCCGCGAACGCAACGGCGACAAAAGGCATGAGGTAGTGATAGAAGATCGTTCTGGTGAAGCCGAGGACAGTCTTTCAATTGCGGATTGCGGAATGAAGGGCAAGAATCCAACATTGTGGAATCGTACGGGTTTAATCCGAAATCCGCAATCCGAAATCCGCAATTGAAAGACTCTATCATAAATTACCTTGAATCATCAAATGGTATGTGCTATCAATAACCATGGGTTCTCTGATGCCAAAGATAAAAGATCTGACTTCAGATATCCTCACGGGGATCGTTGACGGCGTCGTGGTTACCGACGCACAAGGGCAGGTCATCATCTGGAACCGCGCGGCGGAAGAGATGACCGGAATTGCAGCGGCAGAGGCGCTCGGCAAAGGCATGAGTATCGTGTTAGCCGACAATCCCGCCGTGGTGGGCCAGATCGAGAAGACCTTCACCACAGGGCGTTCCTACTCTGATTATGAAGCGGAACTGGCTGCCAGGCACCGGCCGCTGCTCCCTATCGGGCTCGCGACCAGCGTGCTGACCGACGAAGAGGGTGTTCCCACGGGCGTGATCTCGACCATCCGCGACCAGGCCGGCGTGCGGGATCTGAAAGAACGCATGCGCAGGTCCGACCGCCTGGCGACGCTCGGCATGATCGCGGCGGGCATCGCCCATGAAGTGAAGAACCCCCTGGTCGGCATTCGCGGCGCGGCACAGCTCATGCGGTCGGAGCTTCGCAGTGATACGGCGGCATCCCGGCGAGACAGCAGGAGCTTCGAAGAATACCTCGACGTGATCATGAAGGAAGCCGACCGTCTGAACAATGTGCTGGAGGGGATCCTCGATTTTACGCGCCTCAGCCCAAGCGATATCAAAGGGATCAACATCCACAGCATCATCGACCGGGTGCTGCTGCTGCATGAGGAGCAGGCCCGGCAGAGCGGCATCGTTCTTTCCCGGATGTACGACCCGAGCCTGCCGGAGGTGCTCGGCAACGAGGGCCAGTTGGTGCAGGTGCTCCTGAACATCATCAAGAACGCTGTCGAGGCCATGCCCACGGGAGGGAAGCTGACCGTGCTTACGCGCATGTCGGATTTGTTTACCAGCGTTCAGTCTGACGGTAAAAAACACCGGCTCATGGTCGCTAAGGTGAGCGATACGGGCAAGGGGATTACGCCGGAGCATTTGAACGATATTTTCACGCCATTCTTCACGACCAAGGACCGGGGCGTGGGCCTCGGCCTGGCGCTGTCCTACCAGATCGTGCAGGAGCATCTCGGCACGATCCGCGTCGAGAGCCATGAGGGCGAGGGAACGACCTTCAGCGTGTATCTGCCGCTGGCGGGATGAGTCGATAAAGTACTAAAGGATCAAATTCTACGCAAGACGGCAAAAATATTTTTCGCGCAGAGACGCAGAGGCGCGGAGAAAGCGTTAAGAACAATGCTCTCTTCAGAAGGTTTTGTCTTCCCTGCGGCTCTGCGTCTCAGCGCGAGACATGCCTCGTTCTTGGGTTCCGGATCGTCCGGGTTAGGAAGATGTATCTATGACAAATGAAAAGGTCTTAATAGTCGACGACGATGAGAGCGTCCGCTGGGTGCTCAAAAAATCCCTTGAAAAAGAGGGCCTGACCGCGGTGCTTGCCCAGGACGCTGCCGAGGCTTTCGAGCAGCTGAACGAGGGCGGCATTGCGCTCGTGCTGATGGATATCCGGATGCCGGGCATGAGCGGTTTCGAGGCGCTTGACAAGATCCAGCAGGACGGCAAGGGGGTCTCGGTCATCATCATGACGGCCCAGGCCACGATGCAGAACGCCATTGAGGCCATGCGGCGCGGCGCCTACGACTACATCACCAAACCCTTTGACCTCGACGAGGTGAACATCCTCGTTAAGAAGGCCATAGACATGCGCCGGCTCTCGCAGGAAGTGACCGCGCTCCGGGCAGAGGTGCGTGAAAAGTATGAAGGCGGTCTTGTGGGCAATACGCCCGCCATGCAGGAGATCTACAAGACCATCGGACGGGTGGCGGAGAGCGATGCCACGGTCCTGGTCCACGGCGAGAGCGGCACGGGAAAAGAGCTTGTGGCGCGGGCCATCCACTATCACAGCAAGCGCGCGGGCCGTCCTTTTGTCGCGGTGAATTCCGCGGCCATACCGTCGGAGCTGCTCGAGAGCGAGCTTTTCGGCCACGAGAAGGGTTCCTTCACCGGCGCGGTCATTCGGAAAATCGGAAAGTTCGAGGCTGCCGCCGGCGGCACGATGTTCCTGGACGAGATCGGCGACATGAGCCTGCCGCTTCAGGGCAAGCTGCTTCGCGTGCTGCAGGAGCGCGAGTTCGAGCGGGTGGGCGGCACCGAATCGATCAGGACCGATGTGCGCGTCATTGCCGCGACCCACCAGAACCTTGAAAAAGCGGTGCGCGAAAAGCGCTTCCGCGAGGACCTGTTCTACCGGCTGAACGTGATCCAGCTCAATATTCCGCCGCTCAGGAAGCGGAGGGACGACATCACGCCATTGGCGGAGTACTTCATGCAGAAGCATCAGACCGGGCAGGGCAAGCCCCGGGTGCTGACCCCGGAGACGCTCAAGATCCTCCGGGCCTATGACTGGCCGGGCAATGTGCGGGAGCTTGAGAACGCGATCCAGCGCGCCATCACGCTTTCGCAGGGTGACAAGATCTTTCCCGACGCCCTGCCGCCGCAGATCTTCAAGCCGGGCCATGGCGTCGCGCTCTCGTTCGAGAATTTCCTTGAAGAGAAGCTCGCCGACCTCGTGGACCGCATGGGCGGGCTTGAGGTGGGCGACATCTACTCCATGGTGATCCAGCGCGTGGAAAAGCCGCTCATCACGCTGGTGCTCAAGAAGACCGAAGGGAACCAGGT
>JANPMZ010000046.1:0-5166 GCA_031427195.1 Nitrospirota bacterium | reverse complement strand
CTGAAGCGCCGCGGCGCTTCGGGGATCGTTGAGTATCCCTTGAACAAGGTCATATCGTAAATGCGATTGGAACACGAAAGGCGGCCATTTGGCCGCCTTTTTTATTTATTCTCCACACTTAGCAACATTCACTTACTTATCTCAAAGGATCTTATGCTTTCTTCAAAAAGAGGATCGAGTGACTCACCGCCAGCCGCATGTCTATCACCTACTGCGGCCTGAACAGTAAAAGCTGCCAAAAAGAGACATAGAACGAATAACGACTTTTTCATAAAGCACTCCTTTCATCTCGTTAGTATTTATGATGTTCCATGAGCAGGGGGCCTTCCGTTCCAGTTGCAGTCGTTCCTCATAAAACACTTTACCGATACAGCGATCGATAATCTCTTGCTGCCTTATACAGAGCATACATCAGCAACATGCTCCGCCGGAGCGGTGCCCCTCGCCGCCTTCAGCTTTTACCGACGCAGGCGCGCAGTCGAACGGGCCGTAGTGGACTGCACGGTCGCCGATAACGCGGAAGTGAGCTGAAAAGCGCGTGTTCTGGAGCATGGACGCAGTGTTCCCGCAGACCAGCATGGGCTTCCCCGTTAAGAACAGATGATGGTCGTCCAGAGCAAAAGCATGCGGCGCTTCCGGTATGGTCCCCAGATACACGGCGGACTGGCCATAGTCCTCGCAGAGATCCTCAAGGTCATTGAGCTTGAACGCGCGAACGGTCATGGAGTAGAAATCGACCATGCCGATCTTTTCCTCGATCTCCGGGTTGTCAATGCTGATCCTCCGTTTCGACATGACCCGGTAGTCAGAGCACCCGATATTCCTGAGCAGCCTCCGGAAATCTTCGATGTACATCGCTCCCGCAAGACACTCCCCATGCAGGACGGGATCATCCATCAGGTGGTCCGGGATGCGCCTCCCCGCGAATACATCGGAAAAATACAATTCCCCGCCCGGCCGGAGGACCCGGAAGATTTCCGATATAACGGAGCGTTTGTCCGGAGAGAGATTGATCACGCAATTTGATATGACAACATCGATGGACTCATCGGCAATGCCCGACTCCTGAAGATCTTCGATGTAGCCCTGCCTGAAAGCAACATTGGGTTTCTCGTAGCCAAATCGCATCGCCTGCGAATCGATGTGTCGTTGGGCAACTAAAATCTGTTCACTGGTCATATCAATACCGATGACATATCCGTCGGGCCCGACCAGACGGGACACGACATATGCGTCACGGCCCGTTCCACAGCCGAGATCAAGAACGGTTTTCCCGTCGAGGGCCGGAGGCAGGGGCGAACCGCATCCGTAGAATTTCGAGAGTATTTCTTCATCGATCTGCCCGATAATGCCGCGAATCCTGGGCGGGAGATCTCCGTCGCCGCAACAGCAAGCGCTGCTCTTGAGATCCTTTGTGCCCTGGAGTAATTTGCCGTAGTACTGTTTCAGCTGTTCATGGTTTGATGTCGACATCCTCATGACGGGACACCTCCTCATTTTTTTCATCACAGGTACAATTCGTGAATTTCATTTTATTCCGCATAAGAGGCTTGAGATACCGGTCGAAGATGAGCGCGGATATTGTTGCGCCGCATATCGGCCCGAGGACATATATCGTCAGGAAGCCGAAGTGTTTGTCCGGCAGTGCTGCCGCGCCCCAGCCGGCAACGTAGGCGAACAGCCGCGGGGACAGATCGCGCGCCGGATTAAGCCCCGCCTGCGTCAGCGGAGAGATAATACTGATGATTACCGTTACGCTGAGACCGATAAATACGGGCGACAGTGCATCGCCGGGGCCGCCGAGGTTGCAGCCGTCCGTCAATGCAAAAATGAGCAGCACGAGCATGAACGTACCGGTCGCCTCGGCGAAAAATGCATTCAGCGAAGAAACCGCGGCCGACGGACCAGAGCCCGGATTCGGATAAAATTCGCCGAACATCATTGCGGTAGCGGCAGAGCCGGGCGCCCCACGGATAATGCCGTGAGCGGATTCATAGGCGACAAGAGAGGAAGAAAATAATAAATAGAGCACTCCGGCCGCAATAAACGCGCCGATAAACTGCGCGGACACATAGACCGGAAGACGCTTGAGCGACATGCGCCTGCCCACAACCATTGCAACGCTGACAGCCGGGTTCAAATGAGCGCAGGACAAATGACGCGTTGCATAAATGGCGAGAGTGACGCCCAGGCCCCAGATGACGGCAACCTGGAACAGGCCCACGTGTGCGGAAAACAGCACGGTGACGGCAACGGAGCCGCATCCGAACAAGACCAGGATGAATGTGCCTATTGCCTCGCCCCAGAAATCGGCGTATTTACTCATTGTCACCTCTAGGTTCTTTATACGCTTAATATTCTCAGTGCCTTCTTCAACATTTCAACTGACGGCACATTCGCGAGTCTGCCCGACTCGTCCTGAAACAGCTTTTCCTCGTCCCTTGCCAAGTCCGTCCAGAGGGTCTCCATTAAATCCAGTTTTTAAGAAAAGGATAGTCGTGCCAGAGGAAGGACAACTTTCTTCATACGGTTTTCCTTTCCGGAGTACCCATCTTCAGGCCAGTGTCGCTCTTAAGATGGATAGTGCCACGAGTATAGCAAGGGGATGTCGGTATTGTAAACAGGAATAATCGAAAAATCCTGAACAGGGCAGGCTTCAGAACATCCAGCTTCTGCTTACCGCGTTACTTATTCCCCTTCTTTTCCAAAAACCGCTTTAACTCTTCCCTCAACTTCGCAGGATTTGTTATCGGCTTCGAGCACCGCTTCCCGGCACAGAGATACACGGCTTCTTGCTTCGGATACCCCAGCTTTTTGATCTGCGCACCATCTTCTGCGATCAAAAGCACTCTGACGACTTTTTTAGGCGCATAGACGCCTCTGATCGCCGCCAGATAGGACCGCACCGCTTTCCCTTTCGCAATGATCGTAATCTCGACCGGGTCCCCCACTGCCCACAGGAGGGCATTGCCATAGGCCGCGGCATTCGGCGTAAAGTCCTGATAGGTTCCGCTGAAAGCGGCAAGCGCTTCATCGCGGATCTTTTTTTGATCCTGACTTTCCTCAACATACGCCATCCTTCCCATGAACCGGACAGCACGGTAATTGGCAAGGTTATTGTTCACGTTTGATAAAATACCGGGAACGATCGGTGTGACAATAGGCGCGGCGAGCGACGGCCGGAATCGTTTCGCTACCGCGTCGTAGAACCTGGTTTTGATAAGCGCGTTGATTTCCTTTGCCGCATTGAGATAGCGTTTCTCACCCGTTGCGTTATACAGATCGAGCAAAGCCGAACCAGCGAGCGCATTATCGGACAAAAGACCGTCAAGCTGACGCGCTCCGTTGCGGTAGAAGTGATAAACACCCGCGTCCTTAACGAACAGGTTTGCCAGCAGATGGTCTGCGCCCTTCCTTGCCATGTCAAGGTGCTGCTGCTCTCCAACAGCTTCATAAGCCGAGACCAGGGCGCTGATCATGAGTGACGACGAATCAGCATACACGGTCTTGTCAACAGCAGGAGCCGTCATTCCTTTCCGGTCCCGGACCTTGTAGTACGCTTCGTCGGCATCCTGGCTTCCGAAGAACACCCCGCTGGTTGCATCATAAAGGTTCGAACGGACGTAGCGAAGGCACTTCCGCACGAGCTCCCTGTATTCACTGCTGCCGAAGACCAGTGAGGCTTCAGCATAGTTCCTGATCATGCCGGCATTCACCTCCAGCATCTTTTCATAGTGCGGTTCCGACCAGTCCGGTTTCGTGGCGTAGCGGAAGAACCCGCCTTCAACATCGTCAAAGAGCCCGCCCTTGACCATACGATCAAGGGTCGTCGTCACGATCCGCTTGACCAAAGGGTCATTTTTCTCGGAATATCGGGCAAGAAGAAGATCGATCGACTCCGGACTCGGGAACTTCTGGCCTGCGCCAAAACCGCCATGTTTTTCATCGAAAGCTTCTGCAAGGACCTTGATGATCGCCCTCAGGTCGTCTTCTCCGGGTGCGCTTGCGGCCTCTCCCCCGGAAAGATTGCGCTGCGTTATGGCGATTCTTGTTTCTTCGATCCAGCCCGTGACCGTGCTGCGGTCATTCTGAAAGATATCGGCGATCCGTTTTATTCTCCCGAGCATTTCATCCGGTGGGAGATAGGTGCCTCCCGAGAGGACCTCTCCCTTCGGCGTCATGATAACCATGCTGGGCCAGCCGCCCTGATTGTACAGCGCGTCTATGTCGGGCCGCATGTCCGAGTCCACCCTGATGGGAATAAAATGCTCGTTGATGAAAGCAATGATCTCCTCATTCGAATAAGTGGTCTCGTCCATGACATGGCACCAATGGCACCAGACCGCACTGAGCGAAAGCAGAATGAGACGGTCCTGCTTCTTTGCCTCGTCCAGGGCGTCCTGTCCCCAGGCCCTCCAAAGGACCAGGTGCGCCTTGTTCGATTGGGGCGAAAAGCGGAAATCGGAGGCTGCTGCGCTCCGGCACAAAAGCATCAGAGCGCAGATGACAACCAGAACATTTCTCATGGTACCTTCCTTGTCCGGGAAAAAGGCTTCGGGGCCGGCCCCAGGAGACCGGTTCCGCAAACGGCATCGTCGGGGATGATCATGATGGCCTCACAAAAATGCGGCCAATTTATTTCTGCGCCTGTCCGCCAACCGGTTCATCTTCATGGTCCGTCGCGGTTTCGGAATGCTCCACGCCGCTCTTTTCCCAGGCCTCGACCCAGGCGCCGGCTTCCTGGTACCACTCCTGAAAGCGGATCAAGCTGTCGCGACCGATGTACCGCGACCTCAGATACTCCAGGGTAATGTCCGCGGGCAAACCAAGGGTCGGAAGGGTCACCATTGATTCGTGCCCTGCGCCTCCAGCCTTGGTATGCGGACCCGGAGCGACGGGCATCCAGAATGCGTAGCGCGGCAGCGGCTTGCCTTTCGGCGCCTGCCGGTTGGCCGCCTGTACAACCTTTGCCGAAAAGTCCTTCAACACTACTTCAAACGACTGCGAGGCTTTCCCTTTGAACGTGATGACGATCGGCTCAGATGCCCCTTGCACCGCCGCAAGCACCTGCAAGTGCCCCCGCATGTTCGCGCCCATGACAAAGGCCTGGCGAGGATAATAGGCTGTTTCCGAGCCTTGCCGAACGAACCAGCGAAAACGCGTACG
>JANPMZ010000045.1:0-1630 GCA_031427195.1 Nitrospirota bacterium | reverse complement strand
TCGATGGCGAAGATCAGGGAATTTCTGAGAACGCCGCCGAGCTGCGCGGCCAGGCCTTGCGACAGATCGCTGACCCCCTTTACCACCAGGCCTTTTATATCGACCCCGGACAGGACCGGTGACAGAAGCACCTTGTCAAGGAAGGAGGTGTTGATCTTTTTCCAGGCCTCGGTGAGCTTGCCCGACTGAACAAAGGCTGACAAGCCGTTGTACAGGTCGCCTGCCTGGGTAGCAAGGACGAACAGCAAAGCCACGACCGGCCCGATGACGAGAAGAAGCGTTATCAGGGTCATGATGCCGGCCGCAAGTCCTTGCCGGTGCTTGAGCCGTGCGGCGATCCTGTGCTGCAGCGGATACAGGGTCATGGTCAGGATCGCAGCCCACAGCAGCGGGGAAATGAACACCATGAGAATGCGGCCCATCTGATAGAAGAAAAAAAGGAAGAGTCCGAAGAACACCACGGCGAACAGCGACGATCGGGTAAGAAGCGGTCGGAACTGAGAGCTCATGGTGTCTCCTTTTGAACGTGTTTGCGGTGAGCGCTCATGATGATTGCAAGCCTTATGGCCTCGAGCAGGCTGGTCGGATCGGCGCAGCCCTTGCCGGCAATGTCGTAGGCGGTCCCGTGGTCCACGGAAGTGCGGATGATCGGGAGCCCCACCGTGACATTGACGGCATTTCCGAAGGCGAGCATCTTGAGCGGGGCAAGCCCCTGGTCATGGTACATGGCAACAACGATGTCGTAGTAATTGTTCCGGGCTTTGTAGAACAAGGTGTCGGCAGGGATGGGGTCGCTTGCGTCAATGCCCTCTCCCCGCGCCTTAACCACCGCCGGCAGGATCTCGTCCCATTCCTCGGAGCCAAAGAGCCGCCCTTCGCCTGCATGCGGGTTCAGCGCAGCCACCCCGATGCGGGGGTTGTCCATGCCGAAGGATTGCATGGCCTGGTGCGCCAGGCGCAGCGTTTTCAGGACCGTGGATTGCGTGATGTGGCGGGGAACGTCCTTGAGCGCCATGTGGATGGTCGTCAGGATCACCCGCAGCCCGCCGCCTACGAAAAACATTCCGTACTCCCTGGTGTTCGTAAGCTCGGCCAGAAGTTCGGTATGTCCTGCGTAATGATGCCCGGCCGCATTCATCATTTCCTTGTTGATTGGTGCGGTCACGATGGCATCAACCTCATTCTTTAAAGCAAGAGCAACCGCTTTTTTAATATACTCGACCACTGCTGTGCCTGATGAAGCGTCCGGCCTTCCCCAGGCATGGGTCGCGAGGTTCACGTTCCGCAGGTCCAGCACATCGAGCCTGCCCGGAGCGGGGTCGGCGTCCGTGATGGATGAGATGCTGCGGATTGCGATCGAAAGCTGCTGCTCTTCGATGAGCTTTTTCATCACGCCTGCATCACCGATCACGACAATCGTGCAGAGCGGGAGCAGCTCACCGCTGTCGATCACCTTGGCGATGATCTCCGGACCGATGCCAGCAGGATCGCCCATGGTTATGGCTATGAAAGGTTTTCGCTCCATTGGTCCCTTTGCTTCGGCGGATGGTTGCCTGCCATATTACCGATCTTATACTATAAACGACATGACGCGCGAAGGCTTTCCGCCCCCGATAAACAAGGGCGCTGC
>JANPMZ010000044.1:0-6111 GCA_031427195.1 Nitrospirota bacterium | reverse complement strand
GATAAGTAAGTGAATGTTGCTAAGTGTGGAGAATAAATAAAAAAGGCGGCCAAATGGCCGCCTTTCGTGTTCCAATCGCATTTACGATATGACCTTGTTCAAGGGATACTCAACGATCCCCGAAGCGCCGCGGCGCTTCAGCCGGGGGATCAGGTCGCGGGCCACTTTCTCGTCGAGGATCACTTCAAGGCTTACCCACTCGGGGTCGGTCTGGTGTGAGATCGTGGGCGCGTGCATCGAGGGGAGGAGGCCGCAGATCTCCTTCAGATTCGCTTTGGGCGCATTCATTTTCAGGCCGACCTTTTCCTCGGCAGCGAGCGCACCCTGGAGCAGCATGGCCATGTTCTCGATCTTTTTCCGTTTCCAGGGGTCGTTCCAGGCTTTTTTATTCGCGATGAGCCGGGTTGTGGACTCAAGCATGACCTCGACGATCCGGAGATTGTTCGCGCGGAGCGAGCTGCCGGTCTCGGTCAGTTCGACGATTGCATCGGCGAGCTGCGGCGGTTTCACTTCGGTCGCGCCCCAGGAAAACTCCACCTCGGCCTTCACGCCCTTTGACCTAAGATAGCGCTTCGTATATCCCACAAGCTCGGTCGCGATATGTTTGCCGTTCAGGTCTTTGAGCGTCTTGATCTTTGAATTTTCCGGCACAGCCACGACCCAGCGTACGGGATTGAGGCCTCCTTTTGCGTAGCGGAGTTCGGCGACCTCAACGACGTCGGCATTCTGTTCGAGGATCCAGTCCTTGCCCGTGAGCCCCACGTCAAAGATCCCGATATCAACATAACGGGCCATTTCCTGGGCGCGGACGAGCGTGCAGTCGATGTGCTGGTCGTCGATGGTCGGATAGTAGCTCCGTGAGCTGACCTGTACCCGGTATCCGGCCTTGCCAAAAAGCTTGAAGGTCGACTCCTGGAGGCTGCCCTTAGGCAGGCCGAGCTTGAGCTTGGGAATTGCGGGAGTTTTAACTTTTGGGGCGGCTGTTTTCTTTTTTGTGGGCATGATATCTCCTCTATGATCGTGAAACGTGAAAAGTCAGACGTGAGAAGAAGGGAAGGTGGAATCTATTCACCATTCACCCCTTACCTTTCACGGGTTCTCTTTTTTCGCCATCCTGATGCGGATCGTGTTGCCGTGCGCTTCCAGGCCTTCGACATCGGCGATCTGCATCACGGCCTCGGCAACCTTGTGCAGGCCCTCTTTGGTATAGAAGATCAGGCTCGACTTCTTCATAAAGCTGTCCGTGGACAGGGGCGAGAAGAAACGAGCGGTGCCGCCGGTCGGCAGCACGTGGTTCGGCCCGGCAATATAGTCTCCCACGGACTCGGGCGTGTAATGGCCGAGGAAAATGGCGCCCGCGTTCTTGATCAGCGCCAGAAGGTCAAAGGGTTTTTCCACGGCAAGCTCGAGATGTTCCGGGGCAATGGAGTTTGATGCGTCGGCCGCCTCCTGCAGGGTCTTGACGAGCACAATAGCGCCGAAGCGGTCGATGGCCTTGCGAGCGATCTCCTTCCGCGACAGGTTCGCGAGCTGACGCTCGACCTCGGCATTAACCTGTTCCGCCAAAGCGCGAGAGGTGGTGACCAGGATCGACGATGCAAGCTCATCATGCTCAGCTTGCGAGAGCAGGTCCGCTGCCACAAAGGCCGGATCGGCGCTGTCGTCGGCAATGACCAGGATTTCGCTCGGGCCGGCGATCATATCGATATCCACCTGGCCGAAGACGTACCGCTTTGCCGTTGCCACGTAAATATTGCCCGGCCCCACGATCTTGTCGACCTTTGGGATCGTTGCGGTCCCGTAAGCCATGGCAGCAATGGCCTGGGCGCCGCCGACCTTGTAGATCTCGCTTACACCGGCAATATCCGCTGCAACCAGGATGTAGGGGTTGAGGTTTCCTCCCGGGACGGGAGAACACATGATAAGTTGTTCCACGCCCGCGACCCTGGCCGGGATCACGTTCATGAGCACCGATGACGGGTAGCAGGCCTTGCCGCCGGGCACATAGACTCCGGCGCTCCGGATCGGGCGCGCCAGCTGGCCCAGGATTACGCCGTCTGCTTCCTGGTTGACCCAGGAGCTGATCTTCTGCTTCTCGTGAAAGGAGCGGATGTTCGCGGCAGCGAGCTTCAAGGCGTCTACCTTTTTCGGATCAACGTGCGCATAGGCGTCCTTGAGCTCTTGCGGCGTTACTTTAATGTCCTTGAGTGTGAGCGCTACCCGGTCGAATTTCTCCGTGTATTCGAGCAAGGCCGGATCGCCTTCCTTGCGCACCCGCTCCACGACCTCTTTCACAATAACGGCAACTTCGTCGGTCGCAGTTTCGCCGCGGTTGATGATCCGCTTGAGTTCCGCTGCAATGTCCTGGTGCTGTGAATCGAAGATCTTCATAAAAACCCCTACAATTGCGGATTTCGGATTGCGGATTTCGGATTTGTTGAGGCGGCCATTAGCAATCCCTCATGGGTCATTCAGGACTTGATCATGAATGACGATCGGAGCGGTTTCATTACGGTAGTCTTAGTAAATCCGCAATCCGAAATCCGCGATCCGCAATAGAATCACGCTCTTTTAATATCCGCACCCAGCGCCGACAGCTTCTGTTCGATATTATCATATCCCCGGTCGAGATGGTAGATGCGCGATATGACGGTCTGTCCTTCGGCAGCGAGGCCGGCCAGGATAAGCGATGCGCTGGCCCGGAGGTCGGTTGCCATGACCGGCGCTGCCGACAGCTTCGGCACGCCTTTGATAATGGCCGTGCGTCCGTCCGTCTGGATATCGGCGCCCATTCTGCGGAGCTCGGCAACATGGGTAAAGCGGTTCTCGAAAATGGTCTCGTTGATCCTGCTTGCGCCGTCTGCCAGGGCCATGAGGCTCATGATTTGGGCCTGCATGTCCGTGGGAAACCCCGGATACTCGAGCGTTTTCACGTTCACGGGCCGGATAATGGGCTGGCCCTGCACATGGATCGTATGGTCTGTAGCGGTCACGATGACGCCTGCTTCTGTCACTTTTGAAATGACCGCATCGAGATGGCCGGGGAAGCAGTTCCGGATCAAGACTTCACCGCCTGTAATGGCGGCGGCGATCACAAAGGTGCCGGTCTCGATCCGATCGGGCATGACCGTGTAGTCCATGGGCCGGAGGTTCTCGACGCCCTGGATCCTGATGATGTCCGTGCCGGCTCCTTCGATCTTCGCGCCCATCTGGATGAGCGCGTGAGCGAGGTCGACGATCTCGGGTTCGCGCGCCGCATTCTCAAGCGTGGTCTCTCCTTCGGCAAGGGCGGCTGCCATCATGAGGTTCTCGGTGCCGGTCACCGTCACGGTGTCGAAGCAGATATGGGCGCCGCGGAGCTTTTTCGCGCTGGCTACGACGTAGCCGTGTTCGATCTCGACGGTGGCGCCGAGCTTTTCTAGTCCCATGAGGTGCAGATTAATGGGCCGGGCGCCGATGGCGCACCCGCCCGGCAGCGAGACCCGTGCTTTGCCCATGCGCGCTACCAGCGGCCCCAGTACCAGCACCGACGCACGCATGGTTCGCACGAGATCATAAGGCGCTTCGGGATTGACAAGGCCTGTGGAGTCGATGGTGATCCCGTGGCCCTGCCGCTCAAAGGCGATCCCCATGTTCTGGAGAATCCTGCCGAAGGTGGTGACGTCGGCCAGCTGCGGCACGTTGGCAATGCGGTGTTTTCCTCCGCACAACAGGCCGGCCGCGAGGATCGGGAGCGCTGCGTTCTTTGCGCCGCTGATCAATACTTCTCCCGAGAGTTTTTTTCCGCCATTGATGTAGATTGATTTCATGATGAATGCAGTAGTCAGGAGCCAGAAGCCAGGAGTGAGAAGTCAGGAGAAAAGATTTTGACCTTATTCTGGCTCCTGGCTTCTGACTCCTATCTCTTTCTCGCTACTATAATCCTTTCAATTCCCGCCAGGTCCCTGACGATCTCCAGTGTTTTGTAAGCCCCGGTATCTTGCACTATAGCGCTGAGCGCGGCGGTCTGGCCCATGCCCATTTCCATGATGAGCGTGCCGCCCTGTTTCAGAAATGCCGGAGCCTGTTGTATGATCGCTGCACCGATCTCGGTCCCCAGGGGACCGGCAATAAGCGCCATCTCCGGCTCGAAATCCCTGACCTCGGGCTGAAGCGCGGCAAGATCGCCAGCCCGGATATAGGGAGGATTTGCGGCGATCACATCAATCTTCCCGTGCAGGTTCAACTCCATGAATGGTACGAACAGATCTCCCGCAAGGAACCGGATGCGGTCAACAACCTGGTTCATACGCGCGTTCTCCCGGGCAATCTCAAGAGCCTGCTCCGATCGGTCTGTTGCGAACACCTGTGCGGTCAGGAGCTCCTTTGCCAGGCTGATTGCGATGCAGCCGGAACCGGTACAGAGGTCGATGATGATTGGCGACATGGCCATGCTGACGGCCTTGAGCGTTGCTTCGATGACGAACTCAGTCTCCGGTCGCGGGATCAGCACGTCAGGTGTTACCTTAAAAGGCAAGCCCCAGAATTCCTGTCTGCCGGTGATGTACTGAAGCGGCTCGCGCACGGCACGACGGTCCATGACCCGTTCATACTGACGGAGCGACTGATTGTCGATTTCGTCCTGGATGTGCGCCAGGAGCCAGGCCCGGTCGCGGCCCAGAACATGACAGAGCAGCAGCTCTGCATCTCTGCGCGCGTTGTCTACCTGGTGCGCTGACAGCCGCGTGGCCGCCTTGTTGATCGTCTCAATGATGGTCAAGGTTTATGAATTGCGGATTTCGGATTTCGGATTGCGGATTGTGAAATAATGGGTCGAGGTTCTAATCCGAAATCCGAAATCCGCAATCCGAAATGGTTCACAGGTTTTTCAGCCGTTCGGCATTCGTTGCCGAAGTAAGGCCGTCGATGTACTCGTCGAGATCGCCGTCCATGACGGCATCGAGCCGGTAAAGCGACAAGCCGATGCGGTGATCGGTCACGCGGCTCTGCGGAAAATTGTACGTTCTGATCTTTTCGCTGCGCTCGCCGGATCCGACCTGAGACTTGCGGTCCTGGGCGATCACGGCATCCTGTCGCGCCCGTTCTTTTTCGAGCAGACGGGATTTGAGGATCTTCATGGCCTTCTCGCGGTTCTTGAGCTGCGAGCGTTCGTCCTGGACCGCGACGACTTCGCCGGTCGGGAGGTGCGTGATGCGGACCGCCGAGTAGGTGGTGTTCACGCACTGGCCGCCGGGGCCCGAGGAGCAGTAGGTGTCGATGCGCAGGTCCTTTTGCTCTATATTCACTTCCACATCGTCGACCTCGGGCAGCACGGCCACCGTTACCGTCGAGGTATGGATTCTGCCGGCGGATTCCGTTGCCGGCACGCGCTGCACCCGGTGTACGCCGCTCTCGTATTTGAGCCTGCTGAACACGCCCTTGCCCTGGATCTGGGCGATCACTTCCTTGGCGCCGCCCACGCCGGTGGTGCTCATATCAAGGAGGGTGAGCTTCCAACGCTTCTTTTCAGAATAGCGGGAGTACATGCGGAAGAGCTCCGCGGCAAAGAGGCCGGCCTCGTCTCCGCCTGCGCCTGCGCGGATCTCGAGAAAGACGTTCCGGTCGTCACGCGGGTCCTTGGGCACCAGCATGAGCCGCAGCTCCTGTTCCAGCTGCGCGATTTTCGGCGAAAGTTCCTTGAGCTCTGCTTCTGCCATTGCGCGCAGTTCGGGGTCAGACTGCTTGTCGTTGGTGATCTCGCCGGCTTCGTTGAGCTGCTTTTCCAGGTCCTTGTAGGCGCGGTAATGGTTCACCACATCTTCAATGTCCGACCGCTCCCGGGAGTACTTCTGGTATTGCTGGTGGTTGGCGGCAACGCCCGGGTCGGAAAGGAGCCTGGTCAGCTCGTCGTATTTTTCCGCAACAGCTTCAAGTTTTTTTAGCATAGGTAATAACCGATTGCAGGGACGGGTATAGCCCGCCCCTGCGGTATTTTGTTCCAACAAAAAACCCCGCCTTAGCGGGGTTCCATGGCAAGTGCTTCGCGCATCGCCGTGATGGCCACTTCTATCTGGTCATCCGACGGTTCACGCGTCGTGAGGCGCTGCAGCCAGAGGCCCGGTTGCATCAGTT
>JANPMZ010000043.1:0-1894 GCA_031427195.1 Nitrospirota bacterium | reverse complement strand
AAGGAAGAAGAGGGGATCAAGTACAAGGATTACTTTGATTGGCAGGAACCGCTTGCAACAGCCCCGTCGCACCGGATCCTGGCCATGCGCCGGGGAGAGAAGGAGGGCTTCCTGATCCTGCGCGCCGCGCCGCCCGAGGAGGACGCGCTGAGTTTGCTTGAAGCGCTCTTTATCAAGGGCGACAGCCCTGCTTCGCAGCAGGTCAGGCTGGCGCTTCACGACAGCTACAAGCGCCTCCTCTCTCTGTCCATGGAGACCGAGATGCGCGTGGCGACCAAGGAACGGGCCGATGCCGAGGCGATACGGGTCTTCGCGGAGAACCTGCGGCAGCTCCTGCTGTCGCCGCCGCTGGGTCAGAAGAATGTTCTGGCAATCGACCCCGGCTTCCGCACCGGCTGCAAGGTGGTTTGCGTGGACCGCCAGGGCAAGCTGCTGCATACCGATGTTATTTACCCTCATTTTTCTGATAAAAATACGTCTGAGGCAGGAACGAAGACCATCGAGCTCTGCAAAAAATACCAGATCGAGGCCATTGCCATCGGCAACGGTACTGCGGGAAGGGAGACCGAAGCCTTTGTGAAACAGCTCGGCCTGCCGTCTGCGATCCAGATCGTGATGGTGAACGAGAGCGGCGCATCCATTTATTCCGCATCGGACGTTGCGCGCGAGGAGTTCCCGGACCAGGATGTGACCGTGCGCGGTTCTGTTTCGATCGGCCGGCGGCTCATGGATCCGCTTGCCGAGCTTGTCAAAATCGATCCCAAATCCATCGGCGTGGGCCAATACCAGCACGATGTGGAGCAGGCCGCGCTCAAACGGAGCCTGGACGATGTGGTCATGATCTGCGTGAACAACGTCGGTGTCGAAGTCAATACGGCAAGCAAACAGCTGCTGACCTACGTTTCAGGCCTGGGCCCCCAGCTTGCCGGCAGCATTGTCGAGTATCGGAACCAGCACGGTCCCTTCCCGTCAAGAGACAAACTAAAAGAGGTGCCCAAGCTCGGGCCCAAGACCTTTGAGCAGGCAGCGGGGTTCCTGCGCATCCGCGACGGCCGGGATCCGCTCGATGCCAGCGCGGTCCATCCCGAGAGCTATCACCTTGTCGACACCATGGCAAAGGACCTGAACTGCACGGTCCCGGACCTGATGAAAAGCGAAGAGCTCCGCAAAAAGATCGATCTTACGAAATATGTGACCGACACGGTCGGCCTGCCCACGCTCAAGGACATCATGGCTGAGCTTGCCAAACCGGGCAGGGACCCCCGGGAGAAATTCGAGTCGTTCAGTTTTACCGAGGGAGTTGAGAAGATCGAGGACGTAGTCCCGGGGATGAAGCTGCCCGGCGTCGTGACGAACATAACCGCCTTCGGCGTTTTTATCGACATCGGCGTGCATCAGGACGGGCTGGCGCATCTGAGCCAGCTTTCGGACCGTTTCATAAAAGATGCGAATGAAGCCGTGAAGGTTAATCAGAAGGTGATGGCAACCGTGCTTGAGGTGGACGTGAAGCGGAAACGGATATCGCTCTCGCTTAAGAAGGACCCGCAGAACGCGCATCGGCCGAAGCAGGAACGGTCTCAGCAGCAGGCGACGCCTCAGGCGAAGCAGCAACCGACGAAACCCCAGCAGAAACCGGTGACAGATATGAATACTTTGAAGCAGGCGTTTATGAAGAACAGGACGTAGGGGGGAACAGAACAGCGTAGGGGCGGGTTTGAAACCCGCCCCTGCTGATTAGGTGAGATAGAATTTAGAGGGTAAGTGATGGTCAGACAAATTGCTCGTCGGGTATCAACGTCCCTCAGAGGTCTTTCCAGTTCGTCAACTGATAAGTTCAAAACAGTAACCGTAAATATGGTTGTTTCGGCTATCCGTTGAAAATCAAGAAAAACAC
>JANPMZ010000042.1:0-11572 GCA_031427195.1 Nitrospirota bacterium | reverse complement strand
GAAAGCGAAGCCTATGCAAAGGAACTGGGCGAGAAATTAAAGTCTCGCGTTTTCGACGACATTTTCCCGCACTTTGCCGAAGGCTTCATAGAGCATATGGGTGGTGCGGAACACTTCCTGTCATTATCAGAAGAAGAACGTGACCAGAGCCTGAGGGAAATTTTTCAGGGTACGCTCACCTTTCTCTATCGTCTTCTCTTTTTGCTTTACTCCGAATCCCGCAACCTTCTGCCGGTCAATGAGGTACGCGGTTACTGGGACCTAAGCCTTTCGCGCCTCAAGAAGGAGATCGCTGACCACGCCGGGACGATCATCGATGAAGCTCCGGAAAAGATCAAGACGGCATACCGCCAGGACAGTTCTGAACTCTACAAACAGCTTTCTAAGTTATTCGGCGTCATCGACCAGGGTGATGCTGATGTGAATGTCCCGCTTTATAATGGCGGTCTTTTCATTACCAATCCAGCAAAGGATGATGACTCTCCTGAAACCAGAAACGCCCGGTTCCTCCGGACGAACAAGATCCCTGACAGATATCTTGCACTGGGCCTCGATATGATGGCCAGGGATGAGGATGCAAAAAGACATGATCTTGTTTCCATAGACTATAAGTCCCTTGGCGTCCGTCATCTGGGTTCCATTTATGAGGGATTGCTTGAGTTCAAGCTCCGCATAGCAACCGAGAAGATGGCGTTGGTAAAAGGCAAGAAAACAGAAGAAGTCGTTGCATATAAAGAGGCGAAGAAAAACGAGCTTCCGATTATGACTAACGGCCGAGGCAAGAATGCGGAAGAACGGGTGCTCAAGAAGGGCACTGTTTACCTTGAGAATGACAAGCGGGAACGCAAGGCAACAGGCTCCTATTACACCCCTGATTACATCGTCAAATATATCGTAGAGAACACCGTTGGCCCTGTTCTGGCAGAGAAGCTCGATGCTTTGCGGCCTAAGCTCCGAGAAGCACAGCTTACACTGAAGAAAGAACGTGATAAGTTTAAAGCCCTCGGTGGTAAAGGCGATTCTCCTGAAAACCAGACCTACCTCAAACACAGGCAGCTCGTGGACGATTTGTTCGACATCAAGGTGCTTGATCCGGCCATGGGCAGCGGACACTTTCTCGTTGAGGCAGTGGATTTCATCTCCGATAAGATCCTCGGTGACAAGGAAGGCTTTCTCCGCGCTTTCCCCTGGAACCCTATTACCGCGGAACTCCAGAATACTCGTCAGACTATCCTGACCGAGATGGAAAAGCAGGGTGTGAGCATAGACAAGAACCGGCTCACGGATGTGAACCTCCTGAAGCGGCACATCCTAAAGCGGTGCATCTACGGTGTGGACCTGAACCCCATGGCAGTAGAGCTGGCAAAGGTCTCGCTCTGGCTCGACTGCTTCACCCTGGGCGCGCCGTTGTCGTTCCTGGACCATCATTTGAAATGCGGAAACTCGCTGATCGGGGCGAAAGTGGAAGAGGTCCGAGCAGCCGTCGAGACGGGCCAGTTGAGTCTTCTGGGCGGTACTCACTTTCAGGGCTTGTTGCTTGCCACTGATCTCATGCGTCATATCGGCGAGCTTTCGGACGTTACAGCGGAGCAGGTCAAAAACTCACGGGCAGAGTTTAAGAAGGCCGTAGATGCTCTCGCACCGTTTAAGCGATATATGGATGTGTATACAAGTCAGTGGTTCGGTAATGCGGTGCGGACTACGGGTAAAGGAAAAGGGAGAACCGAAGTAAGCCCAGCCCTCGAATTTCTTCGCTCGAAAGAATCTGAGGAATGGGCAAAGACACCGAACAAATTCAAATTGCCGACGGAGTGGATGGGCGTAGCAGCCACTGCCCTTGCAGCCGCTGATGAGAAAAGGTTCTTCCACTGGGAACTGGAATATCCGGAAATCTTCTATGGTCATAGACCAGGGACAACTCAAGTGCTTGAACGGTTAGACGGTGCGGGTTTTGACGCTGTAATCGGCAATCCGCCGTATGATGTGCTTGCAAATGATGGAAATGATGATGGGCAGGTCGTCGATTACTTTCTATCGAATGATATTTACAAGCCGGCAACACGTGGAGCTCGCAACCTGAATAAGTTGTTTATTTGTCGCGGTCTCAGCATCACTAGAGCAAACGGTACATTCTCTTTTATCGTCCCCATGTCGTTGCTCGGCGATGAGCAAGCAACCGGGCTTCGCAAATTGTTGTTGGAAAAGACCGGATTGATATCCATAGAGGCATTCCCTCAAAAAGACGATCCGCAAAATAGAGTTTTTACAGAGGCGAAGCTTTCCACAGCAATATTTGTTACGCGATTCGCTCCAACAGGGCATTCTTTTGCAATTCGCACACATTCCGGACGGCTACTCGATGAAAATGCACAAATGTTAGCCGTTACACCTACAGATATTCTCGCATTTGATGTTGAAAATGCGTCGATACCATCATGCGCACAGCGTGATTGGGATTTAGTACGGTCGATACGGCGGGCGAAAATACAACCAATGGGTAATGTTGTAAAATTACTTGAAGGTGAATTACACGCCCTTACTCATCGTGAATTTATCGACGCCAATAACAAGGGGCCGGTTATCATTCGAGGATCAAATATTTCATTATATGCCTTTCGGGAAGCCTCTCAAGGCGAAGAACTCAGATTAGATGTAAAGGCCTATCTAAAGGGGAAGGCGGAGAACAGCAGAGCCTTTGCCCACCGCGACAAACGTGTTGCTATTCAACGCAGTGCGCCTCAAAACAATTTTAGACGCATTATAGCCGCGATGCTCCCTGATGGCGTATTTTGTTTTGATAAGATAAAATACATATCGCCAGCTGCGAGCAAAATCGGCCTTGATTTGCTTATGGCTATGTTAAACTCAAAAATACTCGAATGGCATTTCAGGCTCTCCAGCACAAATGCAATGATAAACGAATATCAGTTCAGCGCATTGCCAGTACCGACGTTCAGCGATAAAGGGCAGGGTGTTGATTGGCAATCATCTGCGAAAGCTGGTCAATGGGCTAAGGCCGGTGATATGTTGTGCACGGTCTGCACTGAGCCAGGAGTAATGCCGAAAACAGTTCAGGACGCTCTGACCGAAATGAGTCGGCAAATACAGAAGATTGAAGCAGCCCGTGTTCTCAAGAACAGATCGGAGCGGTCGCAACTCGCTCCAGAGAGCCAGCCGATTCAGGATGCTATTGATAAGGTGTTGTTTCGGTGTTATGGCCTTTCTGATGAAGAGGCGTCTTATATCAACAGACGGCTTGGGGAAATGCTTTGATCAAATCAAAAGCGAACAGGATAACCGAATGACTACTTGCTTTATAAAAACTATCCCTGTGGAACTTGTTTTGAAGACACATGAGCATTTGACAAGCGTTTTTCATAATACGCCGGATCCAATTTCGCCGCCTGGTGTGAAAGATATGGGATTGTTAGAATCTGCAGTTTGTCGCCAGCAAACCGGAAGCGGCAGCTATATGAAATACGATTCACCTTTTCACAATGCCGCTTCCTTAATCTACGGTTTATGCCACAATCATCCATTCCATAATGGCAATAAGAGAACTGCACTACTCGCCGGGCTTATGCATTTGGATATGAACGGATGTGTCCTTGATGGTGTATCGAGGAATGAATTGTATGACTTGATGGTGAATATTGCTGCACACGATATTGTCAAAACTACGCGCAGTGAGCAAAGGAAAGGTAAGAAGCCGACGTCAGATGAAGAAATAGCGGTAATATCTTCGTGGCTGAGAACACATTCAAGGAGAATTACTAAAGGCGAAAAGAGCATAACATATCATCAACTCTACGATATTATACATAGATTTGGATACATAATCGGCGACAAGGATCATAACAAAGTCGAAATATTGAAGAAGACAAGGACTATATTCGGCAAGGAAAAGATAGTATGTGTCTATAAAGCATCCTGTCCTGGCGATAGTCGAATTGTATCATTGAATGAAATAAAGCAGATTCGAGAAGCACTGCATCTGACGGAAGCTACCGGGATCGACTCGACGTCTTTCTACGACACACATACCATCCTTGATAGCTTTATTCAGGAGCACAGGACTGTTTTAAGAAGGCTTGCGAAAACATAAACGCGCTTTTCGGTAGAGGCAATGAAAACTCACATAAATCATAAAATGATAACTTGGGCTCGCGAACGTTGTGGCCTGACTATTGACGATCTTGCTGATAAGATGAAAAAAGACACGGGCGAGATAGAAATGTGGGAGGACGGGAGACAATCGCCGTCATATGCTAGCCTTGAAAAACTTGCCTATACGTATCTCAAGATTCCACTCGCAGTCTTTTACTTCCCGGAACCGCCGAAAATAGACGACCCAAAGAAGAAATTCAGACGATTACCAGATGCGGAACTATCGCGACTCTCTCCGGATACACTATATAAAATCCGTTTGGGCCAGGCATATCAGGAATCACTAAGTGAACTCTTGGCCGATATGGAGCCCAAAAGAAGAATTTTTAAAGAAATCAATAGCCGTAGGTATTCTGCTACGGAACTCGCTGGAGGAGTGCGTCAGTATCTCGGCATCTCGATAGAAAAACAATTTTCTTTTCGTTCTTCAGAGAAAGCCTTTAAAGCTTGGAGGCATGCTGTTGAAGAAACTGGTGTCTTTTCTTTTAAGGATACTATCAAGGACAAATTTATCTCTGGCTTTAGTCTAATGCATGATCAATATCCGATCATCTTTATAAACAATTCTAACGCGCATACTCGGCAGACCTTCACCTTGATTCACGAATTAGGGCACATACTTTTTGGAGTCAGCGGCGTTACTGATGCCGATGAATCCTATATAAAGTATATGAACCCACAAGAGCAATCTTTGGAAACCAGATGCAACCAATTTGCTGCAGAGCTGCTTGTACCGAAAAACGCATTTCAACAGGAGGTCCACGTCTTTCATTCTAAGGGTTTTGCCGTCATTCCGGAACTTGCTAAAAAGTATTCAGTCTCTAGAGAAGTAATCCTTAGGCGTCTTCTTGAAGAGGGAGAAGTATCGAGAGATGATTACGAGAAACTGTCGTCTGAATGGAATAAAGAATATCTGCGTGGCAAAGGGAAGAGCGGAGGCGATTACTACCTGACAAAAATTGCTTATTTGGGAGAGGGCTTTACGCGAATAGCGTTTGATAACTACAAACGCGGTCGTCTCACAAGCGCACAGTTGGCAAGCCATCTAAATATTAATTCCGCAAATATAACGAGGCTGGAAGGCTATATGAGGTAGGCGTCTTGTACATTTTCGATACAACCGTTTTCTATATACTGGGGCATTACTACCCATCAACATTTCCAACTATATGGGATAGGCTTAACGAGCTTGTAAAAGACGGCAACCTTTTATCGGTTAAAGAAGCATTGCAGGAGATTGATGTCAACTTTCCTCGAAACCATGTGAAAGATTGGATTCAGATCAATAGACATATTTTTAAACCACCGAATGAAGAAGAAACAAAAATAGTTTTGGAGATATTCAAGGTTCCGCAGTATCAGGGACTGGTTAAAAAGGAAAATATACTGAAAGGCCGTCCCGTAGCTGATCCATTTATCATTGCTGCGGCAAAAGCGCATAAGAAAATCGTTGTGACTAACGAATCATATAAACACGATGGCGCACGAATACCAACAGTGTGCAAGCAGTTTCATGTGCGTTGTATAGACGTAGAGAAGTTCTTCGAGCATGAAAAGCTGAGGTTTTGATCGTAAGGTAGGAACATTTGGGGCGCAGACATGAACTGCACCCCGTAGCTAGTCGTACCGCTTTGCAAGTTACTTGTTGCCGGGTTTGCCGTGGATCAGGTCATTGAGCGATTCGACACCTTTACGGTCCAGCAAGGTGTCCAGGTGCATATCGTCGCGCACACCTAAATCGACACCGTACTTCTTCTCAATCGTGCCGACGTGCGTATCGCCCCGCTTTTCACGAAGTTCCCCGGTTTCATTGCGGCTGCGATAGCCGCGCATGCCGGGAGCATCTTTAGCCATGAGTATCACCCCCTTTCATATCATAGGTTGACAAATTAGCATAATAATGCTATTTTGTCAACATAGAAGATTTAGCTCGCCTGCCAGTCCAGAATTAAGAATTTCACGGAGGTTGTTGAATGAAAACCCAAGAGCCGAAAGCTATCTTTGCCCATCGCCTGGCTCAAGCCAGGAAGATGCGCGGGATGTCGCTTCGGGCATTGGCCGAGGCGATTGGAGATAAGGTCACTTATAATGCGCTGCACCGTTACGAACTGGGGCAGATGATGCCGGGGGACGAGGTGCTGATGGCCGTGGCCGATGTCCTGGACCAGCCACTTGACTTCTTTTTCCGACCCTTCACGGTAAAGCTCCAGGAAGTCAATTTCCGGAAACGAACGAAGCTTGGAACGAAATCGGAAGAAGCCATTCGGGAACAGGCAGCTGATTTCTTTGAGCGGTACCTCGAAATTGAGCAGATTGTCGGTTTACCGGCCGGTTTTCAGGACCCACTGAAAAGTATACGGCTTTTTAAGCCGGCTGACGCTGAAAAGGCTGCCGAGATGGTCCGCGGGAAATGGAACCTTGGAGTCGATCCTCTCCCGAACGTTCTTGAGACCCTCGAAATGAACGGTATCAAAGTGTTTGAGGTTGAGGCGCCCGGAAGCATTGATGGATTCGCTGGTTGGACCGACGGCCAACCGGTCATCGTCCTTGCGAAGTGGCTTGATAAGGATATGCCGCGTAAACGTCTTACCGCGCTCCATGAGGCGGCCCATGTTTTATTCCATGATCACACCAGCCTTAAGGGGAAGGAGTTGGAAGAGAGCTGCTACCGGTTTGGCGGGGCTATGCTTATCCCTCAGGCTGTCTTCAAGGCCGATTGGGGCGGCTATCGTCATCGGGTCGGACTGGAAGAGCTGAAGGACCTGAAGCGGCGCTACGGCATGTCTATTGCCGCGATCATGCGACGCGCGCACGACCTCAACCTTCTGGACAGCGCGGTATATCGCCGCTTCTGTATTATGTACAAGACCCAGCACTGGCATGCTGACGGGGAGCCGGGCGAGTATATAGGCCGCGAAGCGTCAAGTCGTTTTGAACAACTGGTGCTGAGGGCCGCTGCCGAGGAAATGATCAGTTACAGCAAAGGCGCGGCGATCTTGAACGAACCATTGATGGACTTCCGGGAGAAGTTGAGCGAGTTTGCATGAAGATCATCGTCCACGATTCATCGGTGCTCGTCGATATGATCGGATGCGAGCTTCTCGAACCCTGGTTCGGCTCCGGTCTTCAGGCTGTGACGACGAGGCTTGTTCTGCACGAAATGAATCGAAAGGCGCAGCGGTCGAGATTGCAGCGTTTTGTGGATGAAAAGAAGCTTGTTGTGGTAGGACTGGGCGCGGAGGACATGACCCGGTTGGTCTCTCTTCGCGCCGAGCTGTCGTCAAAAGTGTCCCTTGAGGACGCATCAGCCTTGTACCTCGCGGTGCGCGAGAAAGGCGTCTTATTGACAGGGGACAATGATTTGAGAAAGGCCGCGGAAAATCGTAAAATTGAGGTTCATGGTCTCTTATGGATTTTTGATGAGCTTGTCACTCGAGGCCGGTTGCTGCAAAGTGTCGCCGCCGAACGCCTTGAAAAGCTTTGCACTC
Source organism: Nitrospirota bacterium (assembly GCA_031427195.1). GTDB lineage: Bacteria > Nitrospirota > UBA9217 > UBA9217 > UBA9217 > GWC2-56-14. The sequence continues at coordinate 3,917 of JANPMZ010000042.1, read as the reverse complement.
AGGGCACCTGCCGATTGCCGAAGCAGGATTGCTACCAGAGGATCAAGAAGTGGCGGAATCAATAGGATTGCAGGTGATTTTTAAAGGTTTGAACTTCTTCTGATTTAACAAGAATGACTTGTGAATACGGCGTTAAGATAAACCATTTATGAAAATCCCCTACGTCATAGACAACCAGACCCACAAAATGGCCGATGTGCTGAATACTCTGCTTAAAGGCCATGAGGGTAAGTGCCTGGACATCGCCACGGCCTATTTCAATGTCCGTGGGTTCCGGCTGCTGCAAGACGGCCTGACGAAGCTCGGGGGCTTCCGGCTATTGATTGGCGATGAGCCTGGAAAGGCAGAATCTATCGGATTGGTATTAAAGGGGCCGAGCATCAAACGCGGCCTTTGGGGTGATCTTCAGGCTGCTTCCTTTACGGAAGAGACTCTCCGCACGGTTGAAGACCTGATCGCTTTCCTTGGGCGTGAAGACGTGCAGGTCCGGGTTTACGATAAAGGCTTTCTTCACGCAAAATGTTACCTCTTCTACGGTGATTCGCCTTCCAAAGGCTGGGACCGTTTCCACCCTGTCGCAGCTATTGTAGGCTCCAGCAATTTCACCGGACCGGGCCTGACTTCCAACAAAGAACTGAATCTCACTCATAAGGCCGTTCTTTCCGAAGAAGAAGTGCATGACGATGTGCAGCCGGTTCTTTTCCCGGAAATGAAATATGGATCAAAGGATGTGCTCGATAATAACCTTGAATTGAAAAGACTGTTAAAATCAAGCGTCGGCGCCAGGGCCATTGCAGAACTCGATGAATGGTTTGAGCGTCAATGGAACGACTCCAGTGATTTCAAGCAGCAACTTATCGATCTCCTCGACGCCTCGAAGTTTGGAAGCAAGGAATATACGCCTTATCAGGTTTATCTCAAAGCCATTTATGAATATTTCAAAGACGACCTGGATACGGAGCGGCCGCAGGAGATACGCTCGGCTGTTGATCTTGCTGAGTTTCAGGAAGACGCGGTTAAGAAAGCCCGCAAGATCTTGAGCCGGTATGATGGGGTTCTTATAGCCGATTCCGTAGGGTTAGGCAAAACCTGGATCGGTAAGAAATTGCTCGAAGACTATGCCTATCACATGCGCCAGAAGGCTATTGTTGTTTGCCCGGCAAGCCTCCGCAAGATGTGGACTGACGAATTGCTTGCTGCCAATATTCCGGCCAAGATCCTATCGCAGGAAGAATTGGGCCAGGAGGACTTCGATTGCGCGAAATACGGAGATGCGGATGTTGTCCTTGTCGATGAATCGCATAACTTCCGAAATTCCAATGCACAGCGTTATGAGAAGCTGTCCGAACTTCTAAACATGAACGCGAAGCGAGGCAGGGACGGTATGCGTAAGAAGGTTATCCTTCTATCCGCTACTCCGATCAATAACGACATATTCGACCTCTATAACCAGATCATTTTGTTTACCGGCAATGACAAGGCTTATTTCGCCTCAGCAGGCATCGGCGATCTTTATCGATATTTCCTGTCGGCAAGGCGGGAAACAAGGTCGTTAACAAGCGGCATCGCTCTCTTTAACCTCCTGGAAGAGGTTGTGATCAGGCGCACGCGGCCGTTCATCCGCAAGGCCTACCCTACAGCCACCATAAAAGGGAAACCTGTGCAGTGGCCTGAGCGAAAGCTCCGCACGGTCCAGTATGATTTGGAAGCAGTCTATGAAGGCATATATGAGAACATAGTTTCTCAGATCGAGAACTTGAAGCTTGCTCCCTATAAACTGGAAACCTTCAAAAAAGTAGGAGTAGAAAAAGACTTGTTTGAAGAAGGACGTGAAGAAGCTCTGGTTGGGATCTTCAAGAGCCGCTATCTGAAGCGCTTTGAGTCCAGCCTTGAAGCATTCAGAATCAGCGTTCGGCGGGCAATGGAGTTCATTAAGACTTTCGAATCTTATGTTCTGGACGGCAAGGTACTCGACAGCACGTCCTTTGCCAAGGCAATGCGCTTCCTGTCAAATGAGGACGAGGAAGATGATGCCACACCGAAATCAAAAGCAGGGGCGATGGATGCTAATGCAGAGGCGCGTGATTTTCTCAATGCCCTGCCGACCCTCGACCACTCGCTATACGATCTCCGAAAGCTTCATGACGCATTACAGCACGATGTCGAGGCTTTGACGGCAATATGGAATCAGATCAAGGACATCACTCCTGAACACGATGCCAAGCTGAAGAAGCTCAAGTCGCTGCTGTCGAATGAGCTGAAAGGGAAGAAGGTCATCCTCTTTACCTACTACAAGGATACGGCCAGGTACCTCTTTCATAAACTCGGAGGAAATAAAGGCAAACCTTTCCGGGAGACCATCGGCAATCCGCTCATCAAAAGAATGGACAGTGGAGCTTCTCCCAAGGAACGGGTGGCCCATGTTGAAGCCTTTGCTCCAAAGGCCAATAACCGCGAAGAGCTGATTGGTACGGAGATGGAAGTGGACATCATGATATCAACCGACGTCCTGTCCGAAGGCCAGAACCTGCAGGATTGCGGCATTCTGGTTAACTACGACCTGCACTGGAACCCCACCCGCATGGTGCAACGCGCAGGCAGAATCGACCGTATTGGTTCTGACCACAAAACGCTTTGGGTTTACAATATGTTTCCTGACGCCGGATTGAATAAGCTCCTTCGTCTCGTGGAAAGCCTGAGCGTTAAGATTAATAATATCAATAGGACCGGCTTCCTTGATGCGAGCGTTCTGGGCGAGACGGTCAATCCTCAGAACTTTAATACGCTGAAGCGGATACGGGAAGAAGATGGAACGGTCATTGACGAACAGGAGCAATTCACTGAGCTGGCGAGCAATGAATTCCTGATTCATCAGCTGCAGAGGTTACTGGCAACCGGCGCTCGCGAGATGCTGGAAGAATTGCCTGACGGAATCCACTCCGGCCTGGCCAAGTCAGGCTATCGGGGAATTTTCTTTTACTTTACCGCGGCATCGCCAAAGGGAGGGGGACGGCAGCACTTTTGGAGATATTACGACCTGCTGGAAAAGCGCATCACTGACAATCGGTTTGTTATTTCCAATCTGATCGCTTGTTCCCCGGACACCGCAAGGGTAGTCGGTGACCTCGGGAACGATATATTTAAAATCCAGGACGAGGTCATGGCTGACATTGTGAATTCCGCCATGGAACAACGCGCCGTGGAAGCTGCTCCGAAGATTCTGGATCCTATTCAGACAACAATCATCACTTTGCTGGATGGGTATATGAACAATCCAGAAGTTGACCGGAAAGAAGTCAGGAAAGCAAAACAGTTCCTCAATATTCCCATGATTGCTGCATATACCAAGACACTGAGGAATTCTTACTCTGAGTTCTTAAAGCAAAAGGATGTTAAGACACTTCTGAAAATTATAAAGGAACTGAGCGAGAAGTCGGGCGGGACTGATAAAGTGACGGCTGCCTCTGTGTCTGGTTTCATCAAGAAAGAGGATCTTCATTTGATCTGTTATGATTTTGTGTGGTCGTAAAACCGTTAAGCTCGTTTTCCTCAGACGACAGGCGGATTAACGGAAAATAAAATGCCACAGCAATAGACTGTGGGTCAGGGCTCATTGCCGCCTGGGCGGCAGGCGCGGTCAACGGCGCTCAGAATGCCCTGTAATATTTTAATATCGCGTTCGCTGAGACGCGCTTTGCCAAAGAGCTGGCGCAAGGAAAGCATCATGCGTTCCGGCTGAGCAGGATCAATGAATTCTACGTCCTGCAAGGTCCTCTGCAGATGGCGGTAAAACTGTTCAGCATCCGCTCCCGCGGCCAGCGCGGTCTGAGAAACAGAAGGCGAGGCTCCCGCGGCCAGGAAGAACTCATAGGCGACGATCATGACCGCATGGGACAGGTTCAGGGAAGGAAAGGCGT
>JANPMZ010000041.1:0-5406 GCA_031427195.1 Nitrospirota bacterium | reverse complement strand
CGCACTTCTAAGAGCCGTGGACTCGTTTTTTACAGGTTGCTGGAACAATCAATGATAACTGGTCCCGTCACAGCAGCCGATGTGACTTTCGGTTACGACTGGAGTAAAAAGGGTGGGAGGAGCTAATTGACTACCCCCTTTCAGGAAATCGACGGCCTGCTCTTGCTGTCCGGAGGTCGAAAATAAACAAAGGATGGTTCAGGCGTGGATAGAAATCCACAGGGAAGATCTTATGTCCGACTGGCGGCTTGCGGTCAACGGCCAGAACCCACTGCCGATCAAGCCGTTGGAGTAATGGGGAACGTCCTCGGCTTTACGGTAATGGGAGTAAGCCGATTGACCAGGGAAAAACCGCTGGTCGCGGATTTGATTCCCGCTTGAAAACAATGCGGCAGGGAAACTCCACCTCGATGAGAGGCCGGGGAGATTACTCGGTAGTTCAAGCGGAAGGTAATTATTTTCATCGCAAAGGATGTATTTGACAGCCCCGTCAAAAATGAAAATATCAGCTTGACACGGTGCCGGGAAAACGGTATGCTTCATCAATCCGTGGAGTATTCCCGGATAAAATTCAATCACAGTAGCATAATAGGAGATGGTAAACATGGCAAATGGCGTTGTCAAGTGGTTCAACAACAGCAAGGGGTTTGGTTTCATCACGCAGGAAAATGGTGAGGACGTATTCGTACATTTTTCGGCAATCGCAGGCGATGGCTTCAAGTCATTGAATGAAGGCGACAAGGTCACCTTCGAGGTTGTGAAGGGCCCCAAGGGACTTCAGGCCGCCAATGTTTTGAAGGCCTAGGCAATTTTCTAAAACAGTACTATTGCATATACCTTATCCAAGCCCCGGATCCTTCCGGGGCTTTTTTGCTTTCCCTTGCCAAATTATGGCTATCGATTTAGTGTTTCCGTAGTGTTTTCGGACAGTTCCTTGATAGATTGGTCATTAACCATTTGATTCCAGGTAATAAAAAAAATAAAGTTATGGCACAGATATTGCTAAATAGTAGCAGTGCAGCTGGTCATAATTTCCGATCATCTGCTAAAATAATATCTATTGTTCAGGTTCAGAAGGACCACCGGGGACAAGGTCTTTCAGGTTCCGGCACAATCAGTCGAACCGTTAGTTCAAGAACGCAACTGCGTGTTTTTGCCGGTTTGCAGAAAAGGCGGGCAACATTTATGGGCATCCGTATCGATCAGTCAGATAGAAAATGTGTCATAACCTGCGATGGCGAGGTTACTCACCAGCAGGTGCACGAGTTGAGAACCTCTTTTATAAAAATGCTGATCAGTGTCGACGAGGTGGCTTTTGATCTCTCGAGTGGCGCACCAGCGGGCCTCCCCTTGCTCCAACTGCTGTGTTCCGCCCACCGGTCCGCAACAAGGCTGAACAAGCGCTTTACCTTTGCGGGAGCGCGGCCGGATATCCTGGAAAAGACCGCAGGGTCAGTCGGCTATCTGCGTCAGGTCGGCTGCAGCCTCGACAAGGGCAGGACCTGCCTTTGGACAGCACAGTATGACAGGAGGGCGTCATGAGCGATGACTGGGGACAGATCGACGAAGAGTCGACAGAGCAGATCGTCGGTAAACTTCGTGAAGCTTTCAAGGACGAGGCTCAGGAGCTTCTTGCCGAGCTGGAAGCTGCGCTGCTGGAGCTGGAGGAAGTTCCGGGGGATGAGGAAAATATCGGTCGGGTGTTCCGGGTCATGCACACGATTAAGGGTTCGGGCGGCGCCTGCGAGTTCACCGAGGTTTCGGCCTTTACGCATGAGATTGAGAATTTTTTCGACCTCGTGCGCAAGGGGAAGATCGTTGTGACCAAGGAGATCATCGATCTCACCTTGCGGGCCAGCGATCGGATCAAAGAGATGTTCGACGCATACTACTGCGGCCGCTCTATTGCTTCTGGTCTGACCGAGGATATTCTGTCACAGTTTAAAAGACTTGTTCCGGCAGGCCTGGGTGCTCCGAGAGGCGCCGCACCTGCCTGCACTGCCAAACAACGGACTGACAGCAAGGAAACCCCAGGGAAACAGGTGACCTACCGGATCCAGTTCCGGCCGGGCCCGGATATCCTCGCCGAAGGGACCAACCCCCTTGACCTGCTGCACGAGCTCTCCGGCCTCGGCTGCTGCAAGGCAGTGACGCATACCGACGCCATCCCCTTTCTTGAAGATTTCAATCCCGACCTGTGCTATACGTCCTGGGATATTATCCTGACGACCGCGCAGGGGATCAATGCCATTCAGGACATATTCATCTTTGTCAAGGACACCAGCGATATCAAGATCACGATTGTAGATGAGGACGGAAGCGCGGAAGGCGGCGAAGCGGTCTATAAAAAGCTGGGAGAGATCCTGCTTGAGCGGGGCGATATCGGCCCTGCCGACCTGCAGGAGGCGCTGAGATCGAAAAAAAGGGTCGGTGAAGTGCTCATCGAGACCGGCGTTGTGACCGGCGACCAGGTGGAGGCTGCCTTGGCTGAACAGGAACAGGTGCGTGAGGTGCGGGAGCGGCGCCAGACCACGGAAGCTTCTTCGAGCATCCGGGTATCGACGGACAAGCTGGACGGTCTCGTCGACCTGGTGGGAGAACTCGTCACGGTCCAGGCCCGCCTGAGCCAGACCGCGGCGACCAGCAACGACCCCTTGCTGCTCTCCATTGCCGAAGAGGTGGAGCGGCTGACCGCCGACATGCGCGACAGGACCATGAGCATCCGCATGCTGCCCATCGGCACCACCTTCAGCAGGTTCAGAAGGCTGGTGCGCGACCTGGGCAAGGAACTGGGGAAAGAAGTGGAGCTCGTCACCGAAGGCGCCGAGACCGAACTGGACAAGACCGTTATCGAAAAGCTCGGCGACCCGCTGGTCCATCTGATCAGGAACAGCATCGACCATGGCATCGAAGCTCCCGAGGTCCGCAAAGCGGCCCGCAAACCCAAGGTCGGCTTCATCAGCCTCTCCGCCGTGCACTCCGGCGCCCATGTCCTGATCGAGATCAGGGACGACGGCGCCGGCCTCGACCGGGACGCGGTCCGCGCCAAGGCCATAGAGCGCGGCCTGATCAGGGAGGACGCGGAGCTGACCGACAAGGAGGTCCTCGGGCTGGTGCTGCTGCCCGGCTTTTCCACGGCAAAGACCGTTACGAGCGTTTCGGGCCGCGGCGTGGGGCTCGATGTGGTGAAGCGGGCCATTGACGCCCTTCGCGGAACGATCGAGATCAGCAGTGACAAGGGAAAAGGGACCGTGATCACGCTCCGGCTGCCGCTGACCCTGGCCATCATCGACGGTTTCCTCACCAAGGTCGGCGAAGAAAACTTCATCTTCCCCCTGTCGCTGGTCGAAGAATGCGTTGAACTGACGAGTGGCGCTTCCGCAACCGGCAATAACAAACACCTGATAACCGTGCGGGGGCACATTGTCCCCTATGTGCGGCTGCGGGAACAGTTCAGTATCGCCGGCGCCGGGCCGGCCATCGAACAGATCGTGATCGTGCGGGTCGGGCGGAAACGGGTCGGTTTTGTCGTCGATCTTGTTGTCGGCGGCCACCAGACGGTCATCAAGAACCTCGGCGCATTCTACCGCGAGGTGAAGGGGCTCTTGGGCGCTACCATCCTGGGAGACGGCACGGTGGCGCTGGTCCTGGACGTGCCGAAACTGGTGCAGATCGCGGAAACCGACGAGAGCTCCCTTACCTCGGCAGGCGGTCAGATGACGTTCGGTCAATAATAATGCTTTCGATACACGTGCGTGTCCGGGAAATTATCATCAATAAAGGAGAAGTGCCATGTTTAAGAATATGAAAATCAGCGGGAAGTTAAATGCGCTCATCGGGATCATTATCATCAGCCTCGTTGTCTTCGGGGCGGTGTCGTTTTTTCAAAGCCGTGGCGCGGAGAAGATGATTGTAACCATGGTTGACACGGACGTTGAGTTGCTGATTGATTTTAATGAGATGTACGCAGAAGGCCTGCAGACCGGGCAGGCGACGCGAAACGTGCTGATCAATCCCGACGATGACAAAGCGCTGAAAAATTACCAGGATGCGCATCAAAGTTTTCTCGCAACGACTGAGAAGGCACTGCTACGCGCCCCTGCCTCCATGCGGGACCGTTTGAAAAAGGTCAAAGAGATATGGGAGGAAGACCATAAGCTGAAGACCGAGATCCAGGACTTGGCCAAAGCCGGTAAAAAAGAGGAAGCGACCACATTGCTGGTTAGCAGGGAAACACCGAAGTGGCGTGAAGTAAAGGCCATCTTGCTTGAACTCATCAAAGAACACCAAAAAACCTTTACGACAAATAAAGAGCAGGAGATAGTCGGGATGGAAAAGGACCGTAATATCCTGGTGGTCTTGCTGCTCGTGGCCGGAATTATTTTTATCTCTCTTGCATTGGTAATCGCGCGCAGTATCACGCTGCCGCTGAAAGAAGCTGTTGCAATTGCTAACAAACTGACCCAGGGCGACCTCACGATGACCATTGAGGTGACGAGCAATGACGAAACCGGTCAGCTGCTCGCCGCGATGAATAACATGGTGAAAAACTTGAACAGCGTCGTCACCGATGTCAAGAACGCGGCGGACAACGTGGCCTCGGGCAGCCAACAGATATCGGCCGGATCCGAGCAATTGTCCCAGGGCACGACCGGGCAGGCTGCATCCGCCGAAGAGGCCTCGTCCTCCGTTGAAGAAATGAACGCCACGATCAAGCAGAATGCCGACAATTCCCAGCAGACAGAAAAGATCGCGCTCAAATCCGCGAACGACGCCTTGGAGAGCGGCAAGGCCGTTTCCGAAGCCATGGCAGCCATGAAACAGATCGCATCGAAGATTTCTATCATCGAAGAGATCGCGCGCCAGACCAACCTGCTGGCCCTGAACGCAGCCATCGAAGCCGCACGCGCAGGCGAGCACGGCAAGGGCTTCGCCGTCGTGGCCTCTGAGGTCCGGAAACTGGCAGAACGCAGCCAGACCGCGGCAGGCGAGATCAGCCGGCTGTCCACTTCCAGCGTGGAAGTGGCGGAGCGGGCCGGTTCCATGCTGACGAAGCTCGTGCCGGACATCCAGAAGACCTCGGAGCTGGTGCAGGAGATCAGCGCGTCGAGCAAGGAACAGGCCAGCGGCGCAGACCAGATCAACAGCGCCATCCAGCAGCTCAATCAGGTGATCCAGCAGAACGCAGGCGCAGCCGAAGAAATGGCGTCCACGGCCGAGGAACTTTCGTCCCAGGCAGAACAGCTTCAGGGCACCATATCGTTCTTCAAGACGAACAATGGGGAACAGGGAACCACTCGGCGTCTTGCCGGGGCCAGGAAAACAGCGCAACCATCTCATGCCTCGCACCAGGTCCAGATCGTCCATCTGGCAAAAGGCCGCCCGGTTGCAAAACCCGCGGGTGTT
>JANPMZ010000040.1:0-1841 GCA_031427195.1 Nitrospirota bacterium | reverse complement strand
ATTCGTAATGGCTACTTCACCAACGCCGTCCGGGTCACGCAGGTCTATATAGCCATCCGCATGCTTGCTCGATGTCTTCTGGGTACTGAACTCGCCCTCAAGATGACAGACAATGCAGTCCGCATCAGTTACTGCGCCGCGACCTGATTTTTTATGGCCCCACGCCAAACCGAATTCTGCCGTTACCGAAGCGCGTGATGTCACCGCGCCGCCGGTAGCAATGGACGCGTTATCTGCAGTGACTGTTCCACTATGGCAGCTAATACAGGTTGCCGTTCCAACGCCCCACTGAGGTGTCGGATTATTACCGCCATGGCATGATATCGTTGCACAGGTCCCTGTTGTTGGAGTGTTCGTTTGAAGAAAGCTGGCGCCTCTACTGTAGGTCCCGGCTTTTATACTCGACTGCATCAGGATAGTCCCGGTCCGATGCGGAAAATTAACGCTTGTCGTATCCGCGGGAGCAACGTGACAAATCGTGCATGCAGTCTTAACCTTCACGACATGCGCCGTATGGTCACCGATAAATGCTCCCGTGGGATTGTTCCGGGTCGGGCCGTCGGTGAATACCGATGTGTACCCATGGCAGCCGGAACAGGAGGTTATGGTTGAAGGTGATTTGGCCTCTCTTATTCTAACAAACACTCCCGGCCCTCGAACATTTGTCAGCGTTCCGCCGGCAGTAGCTGTCATTGTGGGGGCTGCGCTGCCCGGGCCCGCATTCACTGCAGCTCTCACCACAAAACCGCCGATTTGATTCCCCAGAATACTGTATGGTTCTGAAATTTCTGTGGCTGCGCCAAAGGTCGCTCCGGTTTGGGTAAACGCTTCCGCGGAAAATTGAGTTCCCACCCCTATGTCAGTCGGGGTACCCATGGCCCCGAGAATAAAGTCATTGGCCGCAACTCCCGGGTTACTGCCGAAGGCAATGGAGACAGTGGCATCTCCTGTTATGTCCGACCCTGTTGCCCCAGCCACGTCCCAGATTGCCAGTGCCTTGCTCAGACGATATATTTGTGCCCAGGAAATATTGTTAGTGGCTATTGTTACCGTAAGGCTGCCCGTCTCGGTTCCAGCCGCGACTTTGTAATAGGCGAACAGATTGGTATTTCCGGTATCCGCTGCCAGCGTGGCCCCATACCCGCCGGCTCCGATAAGTGAAACTATTGGGATCCATCCGGCTGGAGTGGTAACCGAACCGCTGCTGGCCGTGCTGGGCTTCATTCCGATTATCATCACAAGCAGATCATTGGCCGCGATCGAAGCCGGGTAAGCGGGAGCAACCGTTGTTCCTGCCGCTGCGGAATAAGCGATTGCACCTGGGGTTTGGTACGTTATGGCCGCCTCTGCTGGCTGCGGCTTAAACCACCCTTGATGCATGAAGGCGCTAAAAAGCATGGTGAAGATCAGTACTCGACTGACCTTTGCCAGCCATCCAGAGGATTTTGGAGTTTTAAACGCTTTCATTCTCATACTGACCTCACCATTCGAATTTTTAATCTTCGCCATTATATCACCATGTCTCTTCATTGTCACCATCCTAGTAAGCGTTCCAAACCGGGGTCGCCTGGAAGTGACAGCTTAGGTTCGAGCAGCTCTTCGGATTGACGCTTGAAGAATTTGTCGAATTACCGTTATAAAGAGGAGCTGACAGACCAAACTGATACGTCGTTGAACCGCCCCCGAAGTCTATGGAACGGGCTGTGCTGCCACCCGTTGCATGGTTGGTTCCAGTATTTGTATGACATACTCCGCAGACGTTGGCCGGTGCATTGATGCCATACGTCTGACTGACAGGATCAAGCACAGTAGCAATAGCCAGCCTTGTCTTTATATGATTA
>JANPMZ010000039.1:0-3045 GCA_031427195.1 Nitrospirota bacterium | reverse complement strand
CAACAGCCCTCCCCGCTCCCGCTTCAGAGGTCTACATTATTGTCCATCCTGCCTATGCCGTGTTCTTTCAAAGCCATGGCAATAAAAATTTCGCCGAAGCCAAGTACCGCCTTCTGAAGAAACAGTTCGAGACCGAGAGGGAGTTCATTGCAAAACAGGCGGCGTCAGGCGCCACCATCATCCTGGTCCTGCCCGGTAAAACATCGGACGGCGTTTTTCCCGCTTCCTATCCTTCTTACCGGGCTTATCTCAACAAGACAGCAGGCGTCGGCAGTTCGGTATTCTTCATCTATTCCGCCACCTCCAGCAGCGGCGCCATTCCCCAGAACGAAATGTTGAGCCTCTACTACTTTATCCGCGCGCTGCGGCCTGCAAGGGTAATGGTCGCCGGGGGATATATCGGCAGGTGTCAGCGGGAATTCTACAATGAGCTCACGAGCCATATCGATAAATCCCAGGTCTTTATCGTGCCGCAGCTTTCGACCATATCACCTGATGATGTTACGGAAAAAGAAGCAGAGCAGATCCTGAACGGCCTGGAGCAGCAGGACTATACGCTGGTAAAGCAGTTCATCGATAAACGCACGGGAGCATCAGCGAATATTCTGCCGCTCCCGTAAGGCCGAGGGTAAGAAGGTAGGAGGGTAGGAGGTTGAGCAAAGGCTACCTTGTTAACTTCCTAACTTCGTGCCCTCTTACCTTCCTACCCTCCTACCTCCTTAACTTCTCACCGTTTCCTCACCAGAAAATACAGCTCGCCTTCCTGCTGCATGTACCCTGCGGTGAGCTCGGCTTCCGCACCCTGACCGCAGAACAGATCCACTCTGCCGGGTCCGCGGATCGCGCCGCCCGTGTCCTGGTTCATCACAAAGCGTGTGAAGGGCAGCCATTCCCTGATCAGGCCATTCTCGATCACTGGTTTCTGCGTTGCGATGAGCGCGAGCCCGCCTTTGGGGAACAACCTGGCATCGGTTGCGATCGACCTGCCCGGCGTAAGCGGCACGCCGATATTCCCCAGGGACGGCCCCATATCCATCCTGAAGAAGACATAGCTCGGGTTTTGGTTCAGGATCGCGTACAATTCATCGGGATGAGTCCGCAAATACTCGCGCAAGGCCTGCATGGACATGTTCTCTTTGGTCATGGCCCCGCTGTCGATCAGCACTCTGCCGATGCTTTTATAAGGCCTGCCGTTCTGGCCGTCGTAGAGCACACTCACGATGTTCCCGTCGCCCAGGTCCGCCTTGCCCGAACCCTGCACCTGAAGGAAATAAATGCTCACCGGGTCATTGCACCAGAGAATCTCCAGGTCCCGGTTCGACAATGCCTGCTTTTGATTGATGTCTTCGCGGGAGTAGTAGGGAATGACCCGTTTATTGTCGCGCTTCTCATCGAGGCGGCCGAAGATCTTATTCTTCGGGAAGTTGTCGCCGAACTGGGTCAGGTCGATCTCAATGATATCGTCAGGCCGACGATAGAGGGGATAGCGAAAAACGTCATCAGCCTTCGTCCGGCAGGTCAAAAGCGGCTCGTAATAACCGGTGAACAGCACCTTTCCGCTGGTATCGGAGCCGACCGAACGGTACAGAACAAAATCCTTCTTTATCTGCTCCGCCTTCTGGATGATCGTAAGCGTATTGTTCTCGACAATGAGCAGGAAGTTCTGGAGGGTTACGGCCATGTCCCGCACCGTTATGCGGTCCGTGCCGAAGTAAAAGAGCGTTTCCTGAGGAAGCTTTTTGTAATACTCCAGACTCTGGCGCACGGCAGCTGCCATATCCCTGAATTCTCCATCGTCCAGCGCGACCGTCGCGCTCCACCACGAGACCTGCTGAAGCGCGTCTTCAGGTTTCGTCACCACCGGACGGGCGCAGGCGAAAAAAGAGGACAATAACAACAGAGAGACTATAATTTTTTTCATAGGGGGCATGATGACGTATTCGCAATAAGCCTTGAAGCCGTCTTTGCGAGTCGAAGGCGAAGCAATCTCGTAGTATGACTCGGGATGAACTCCGCACTCTCGCGGGTAATAACTAAAAAACAGATTGCCGCGTCGCTCCGCTCCTCGCAATGACCACGTTGGGGCCTTCAAAGATGGTACTATTCCGTTTTTCACCAGCAGCCGGGAAGGTTTATTGCTGCGGTCCTGCCTCAATGAAAGCCTTGACCGCCTGGGCTATGGACCCTGCCATGGCGTCCACCTTCTCGGGATCGATAACATATGATTGCTGGTCCGCGCGCCGCATTGCGCCGAATTCGATGATGACCGCCGGGAAGTCCGAGGTTTCGAACAGCACATCTTTCTTCGTCTCGACAGCTCCACAGAGCGCAGGAGCAGCGCCCGTCAGGCCCTTTGACAGGGACTCGGACAGCCTGAGGCTTTCGCGCACCGTGGCCTCTATCCGCGGATCGGATATTGCCGTTTCATACCCGATCCCTGAACGCGTAGTGCGAGGAAGCGGCGCACGCTTCGCAAAATAGAGCTGGACGCAGTCCCGGTCCTGAATTCTGAGCCTGAGCGAGAGGTAGATATGAGCGCCCTTCTTTTTTGCATAGAACCACCGGTCGCCCGAGGGGATAAAGATGTCCTCGTCCCGCGACAGAAAGGCCTCGATCTTCCGGTTCTGCAGTTCCCGCTGGATGGCCCGGGCAAGCGCGAGGGTAACGTCCTTCCCTTTGTTCTTCCGGTCAATGGCCGGTCCGTTCTCTCGACCGCCATAGTGGGGGTCAAGATAGACAACCGCATAGCGGTGCTCCTGCGCACTTGCAGCATCCGCATCCCGTCCTGACAGGATGCAGAGCAAAGAGAGGATGATAAGGAATAAGCTCGTTCTTTTCACCGGTAAATCCTCCTCACTCCAACCCTACACCCACGAGGGGTGAGGGAGCCTGTCGCAGCCTTCCTGCCGGAGTCTTGCCGGTATTCGCTGTAGTTCAAGGGGAGTTCCCCGTCCATGCTGCACAATGCGATCTGTGTCTGGCATCGTCTCCAAAAGAGGAATGTTAGCGAGTTCACCTACTACAGTGCAATATCAGCCTGCAAAA
>JANPMZ010000038.1:0-11287 GCA_031427195.1 Nitrospirota bacterium | reverse complement strand
CGATGTTCGCGCAGGCAACGAGATGCTCTTCCACGAGCGCCCGGCCGATCTTCGCGGCCTCCTCCGCCGAAGTCGTAGTAATCATGACAACCACCTCGTCTCCCATGGCATCCTCCGTGCTGCGCTACAGCAGCTTCATCTCACCCAGGCCCTTGAGCTCCAGGGTCATCAGGTACTGTGTCTCGCCGGGCCGCTTGACATACGAAACGCCGAAACCCCAGCACTGCGAAGCATAGTGTGCGCCGTATTCCTGCTGTGTCGTTTTTTTGCTTTCCCTGTCGCGCCAAAGCTGCGTATTGAAATGCCACTGGTCGACCTTGAAACCGGCGCCGCCGATAAGAAATTCGGTCCGGAGGTTGGCGGGCGCCTGACCGGTCGGCGTTGCTTTCAGATACCGGTGGGTCAGATCAAAATTCACAGCCTCGTTGGCCACGCCGACGCTCAGATTCGACGACGTAAGGCTATTCGTGTAGGTATTGTATTTGCCATTGGCGGAAACGCTCAGCAGCTTCGGGGTCCTCCAGAAGAGCTCGCTGATGATCTCGGAACGGGAAGGGGTGGAGGAAATGGTTTGCGCCGAGTTCAGTTCATAGGATTGGACCACCCGGAAGACCAGCATGTCATAGCTGCGAAACCCTGACGCATCCTTATAGTGGGCCGTCAACCGGTTGACCAGCACGGCGCTGACCGTGTTCTGCTTTACCACAGTGTCCACGGCGTCGAACTGAAGGAGCTTCGGAATTGTTTGTTCGACCTGCGGTATATAGGAGTACGAAAGGGTCGGTTCGACCGAGTGCCGTATCCGTCCGATCCCGGACCCGGCATCCTGACCGTAGACCCGCGAGATGCGGGCATTCAGGTCCGCACCGGCAAAGGAGTAGGTGCGGCTCACGGGCTCGGCGGCGTACGCTCCTGCACCTTTGCTGTAATAGGTCGTCCTCACGCCGGCCCGCGGTGTAAAGCCGAGCCCGCCGCCGCCGAACGCCGCCGTGAGCTGCGGCCCGATATCCACGCGCCGCACCCCGTCGCCCTCCGATACGGTAAAGTTGACCGCCGACCCATCAAGGCTGAGATAGAGTGGCCCGGCGATCTTTTCCTGAAATATGCTGTAGCGAAGTTCGGGCAGTTTCTGGGGCGTTTCACTGTTGTTCTGCGTGAGATTGACGGAGTACTGCCCGAGCAGGTACAGCGAAGCCGTGTCCCAGCGCTCGACGTAGAACGCGTTCGAATCCAGATAGGGCAGGGACCGCAGTTCGAGCTTCCGCGCAAGATCGCGATAATAGAACTCGTCGCTCACCAGCTTGATATCGGCGCGCAACGAAAGGTCTTCGGCGATCTCCTCGTCGTGCTGGAACTTGAACTCCCACTTCGAAGCGGAAGAACGAATGGTGTCGGGATAGTTGTAAAAATGGTTGTAATAGATGAGGCCCTGCGAGTCACGGGAATTCACATAGCGGTACTCGAGGCCCGTGCCATGGCCGTGCCGGGAACGATAATCGGAAGTGAACGTCACGTCTTTATAATCCGATAGTGCCCAGAACAGGGAATTCTTCATCAGGAAGCCTCCTCTGCTGCTGTAACCGAGCTCGGGCATGAGCAGGCCGCTCTGCCGCCGCACCGGGAACAGGAGATAGGGCATATACAATACGGGCAGCCCGGCCATGTTGAACGATACGCCGCTCGCCGTGGCATAGCGCTCGAGGTCGACGTCGATCCGGTCGGCTTTCAGGTACCACTCCCCCTTGTCGCACGTCGAGAACGTTCCGTTCTCTATCCGGTAGACGGTCTCGGACTCACGCTCGATTTTCTCTCCCTTCAGGTGATAATTGTCCTTCTCCAGAAAAAGATCTCCCTGGGTGATCCTGGCCGCGCCGGTGGCGATGTTGACCGTAAGCTTTTCTGCGCTGATAGCGTCTCCCTTTTGCAGCAGGAACACCCTGCCTTCGGCCGTGGCTTCGCCCGTTTTGTTGTTCAGCACGATGTGGTCGGCCTGGAGCAGCATCCCTTCCTGCTCTATTTTTACGTTGCCGACCGCGGTATAGACATCGGTGACGCGGTCATAATCGAGCTTGTCCGCATTCACCTTGACCGGCGTCTTCTTCGGCTCCTCGGCGCAGGCGTGGCGGGAGAGGCCGGTCAGGATGCCGGCATTCAGGAGAAGGAAGAGTAGGAAGGTGGTCGCAAATTTCATATCTATTTCATGACTTCGGTATCAGTGTTGATGATTTCATAAAAGAATCTTTGTCCACCGCAGAGGCGCTGAGACGCCGAGTAATGTATATCAATAATCATGGTCTCGTAAAAAATCCCCGTGCTGTCATTGCGAGGAGCGGAGCGACGCGGCAATCTCGATTTATCAGGCGGATACGAACTACGAGATTGCTTCGCTACGCTCGCAAAGACGGCTTTCTCGACTTTTTACGAAGGCATCAATAATAACTTAGGATTTTCTCTGCGCCTCTGCGTCTCAGCGGTTAAATTCGATACTGCACGTCCATCATCCCTTGAGCCCCTGCAGCGCAGGCGCATCAAGGTCCGGGCCTTGAAATACGGCACGGGCGTCGCCGACCACATAGAGCGATCCCGTGATCAGGACCAGATCCTCCGATGCGGCCCGCTGGCGGGCAAGCGCGATCGCCGCTGCCACGGTTCCCGCCGTTTCAACCGACCCATGCTGCTGCCGGACCACAGCCGCCAGCGCTTCGATATCCATGGCCCGGGAATAGTTTGGTTTCGTAACGATAACCACGTCGGCCAGTGGCGCCAACTGCGACAGGATGCCTGCATGGTCCTTGTCACCCAGGATCCCAACGACCAGCACCAGCCGTTGGTAGGACGGCTTCATATCCCTGATTGCGGTGGCCAACTGCTTTGCCGAGGCCGGGTTGTGCGCCCCGTCCAGAAAGATATCGGGCCGTTGGGCGACACGCTCCAGACGGCCTTCCCACCGGGTCTGCTCCAGACCGCGGCGCATGGCAGCCTCGTCGACAACAACACCGGCCTCGTACAGGACCTCGGCCGCGGCCATGGCCAGACAGGCGTTGTCTACCTGATAGCGGCCGAGCATTCCGATCTCAAGAGCACGGCAGGAGCTCCGTCGACCGCGATAGTCGAATACCTGCGTCCGTCCGGCCGCAACGTTTTCCGGAGCAAAATCCTTCCCCAGCCGGTAAAGTGGGGCCTGCTTTCCTGCTGCCACGCGCTCCAGGACCGCAACCACTTCGGGCTGGACAACTCCCGTCACCACCGGCACCCCTTGCTTGATAATGCCCGCCTTTTCCGCGGCGATCAGTTCGAGCGTTGTGCCGAGAAATTCCGTATGCTCAAGGTCTATGTTCGTTATAATCGACAGGAGCGGCGTGATCACGTTCGTGGCATCGAGACGGCCGCCCATGCCGACCTCGATCACAGCCAGGTCCACCTGCTCCTCGGCAAACCAGGTAAATGCCATGGCGGTCGTGACCTCAAAGAACGTGGGAACGGACGTCCCGGCGCCGGGAACGGGACGGGACGCGCACTCCCGCACACGCTGCGCGAGCTCGACGACCTTTGCTTCCGTGATCTGAACGCCGTTGATGCGCATCCGCTCGGTGAAACTGATCAGATGCGGTGAAGTATAGAGCCCCACGCGGTAACCGGCTGCCTGCAGCATGCCGGTGATGAACGCGGCGGTCGAACCCTTGCCGTTCGTTCCGGCAATATGCACCGAGCGAAAGGAGCGGTGCGGGGCGTCCATGAGATCCAGCAGCCTGATGCTGTTCGAAAGGCCAAGCTTGATGCCGTGCTTCTGCAGGCCGAAAAGATACTCGATGGTTTCCTGGTATGCAGTGCAAAAAGACATAGGGGCAACCAGCTCCTTAGGGCTGAGCAGTGGGGGTAGGAGAAGAAACAACCGGCTTCGGCTGCTGCGGTGCGGCGGTTGTTGCCGACGGCGCATCCTTCAACTTCAGAACAAAGGGTATCAGCTCCGTCGTTGATAAAGCACTGAACCGTTTCTTGCTGTAACTCACCCTGCCGGCCTGCTCTATCCGGCTGAACAGCGTCTGCAATTCACCGGGAGTCAGGCTTCCCGAAACTTCCCGCACAACGTCGGTAAAACGCAACTTCCGAAGGCCGGCGTGTCCCTTCATAACATCGTTGATGCGCCGCATCGATGACTGATCGTCGGGCGTAATCGTGATCGCCAGGGGCTCCACGAGTGGAACGGGAGCAGACGCCTTCACCGCAGGGACCGGGGTCGGCGTCGGGACCGCAGCCAGGGCAGGGCTCCGGGCGGGCTGGGACGTCGCCGGAGCGGAAACCACGGCAGCGGGAAGCGACCGCTCGATGCTCTCCAGTTCCGGATCGTGGCGGGACGGAACGATCACCAGGAAATACAGGCCTCCGGCGGCAAGGACCATCAGGAGGATCCAAAGCGGGCGGTACAGAAGCACGCGAAGCCTTCCGAAGAACAAGAGAGTCGTGTCCAGGCGCGCGGCCATGCCCTCGGAAGGCGTGATGTCTTTCAGCAGCTGCTTCGTATCAGCGGCATACCGAAGCGAATGAAACTCCGAGGTACAGACCGTGCAGGCCTTGAGGTGTCGCTCGACCCTGCGCATCTGGAATGTGAACAGATGGCTCTGCAGGTATTTCGGCAGCGCCTTCCGGGTCCGTTCACATTCCTTTTTTGTCTCGCGCACCTGCTCGAGCTTTGCACCGCTCGTCTGATGCAGCGCATCCTGGTCGATCCGAGTCTTCAGCACTACACCCCCCCTACCTTCACCTGCTCGGCGCGCAGCAGGTCGTCGCCGAGAAAGCGTTTGCCGATCTTTTCGAACCGTGCCGGCGTATCAGTCACAAAATATTTTCGTACGGTCTGTTCCCTGACGGGCTTCTTCCATTTGAGTTTCCCGAGCACCTCCGCCACTTCCCTGGCCGTCTCGGTCGCTGAATCGATAAGGGTGATGCCGGGGCCGAGCACCTGGCTGATAACGCTTTTAAGCAACGGGTAGTGCGTGCAGCCAAGCACCAGCGTATCGATGCCGGTTGCCTTAAAGGGCTCCAGATAGGTCCTCGCCACGAGTACCGCCACCTCGTTGTCAATCCAGCCCTCTTCAACGAGCGGAACAAAGAGCGGGCAGGCGAGGCTATGGACACTGATGCCGGCGTCGAGCAGGGTGATCGCCTTTTCATAGGCCTTGCTCGCGATCGTCGCCTCGGTCCCAATGATGCCGATCTTCCGCGTTCTGGTCTCCCTGACCGCCGCCCGGGCGCCGGGTTCAAGTACGCCGATGACCGGCAGCGGAAACTCCTTCTTTATCGCCTCCAGGCTGATGGCCGACGCCGTGTTGCAGGCAACGACAAGCATCTTAATCTCCTGGGCTAGCAGAAACCGGGTGTTCTCGAAACTGTAACGCGTTACGGTCTCGGCGGAACGGATGCCGTAGGGGACACGCGCCGTGTCGCCGAGATAAATGATGTTCTCGTCGGGCAGCGCCGCCACGATCTCCTTCAGCACGGTCAGTCCGCCGATGCCGGAGTCAAATATGCCGATTGCTTTTTGCATGATGGTAAATAGTTTTCCCGCAGAGGCGCAGAGTTCTAGATTCTGAAACAATTACGAACCCGGACAAACCGGAACTAAAAGGCGTCTCTCGCAAAGCTCGCAAAGAACGCAAAGGGAACCTTGAGTCAACTTCTTTTCTATTGGTTTTAAACCCAAAGCAAGCCGTACTTTATGATTTTCTTGGCGCTCTTTGCGAGCTTTGCGAGAGACGCCCTTGACTCTGCGTTGTCGTTTCCGCTACTGCTTCACCAGGTCCATCCGCTTCGTGAACTTCCGCGAAAGTTCGATATGGCCGGCCAGCGTTTGGACCTCTCTGCCGTCGACCAGGAACCGGACCTGTCTGATCTCTTCAAAGTTCTGCGACAGCGTGTTCACCATCGCATACAGGGCGATCAGCTCTTCCCAGACCGAAGCACGCACTTCGCGCTGTTCCACCGGCGCAAGATCGATGTAACACGTGCCAACGGCATCGAGGTAGACGCCCCGGAGCCGCAGGTCCTTCAGCACCGGCGCCTTGCTTCCGGTCGGGTCCGCGAACAGAGCGGCCAGGGACTCGCGGGCCAGGGACTGCGTGTCAGGCTGCCGCGTGACCGGGGCCTGCACCGCGACAAGCAGGCCGTCAACCGGGACCGAAAGAGTGATCACGAGAGGTTCATTGAGCCGCTGGGCCGCGGTAGCGGGCTGCTGCGCTGCGTTGGTCGCCGGAGGGGCGGCCCGCATCCGCCACCAAAGAACGCCACCGATGCAAAGCACTGCCGCCAGAGCCACTGCCACGACCGTCAGCAGCCAGTCGCCCGGTATTTTCCTATCGATTCTCTCGGACATACGACGCTATCCCCTCTGCCACCGTCTCAGCGACCCACGACCGGTCCTGCCCCATGCCGACCTCCACAACCACTGCCGCGGCATCGACTGCCTTGAGCCCGGCGAGCGGCGCCTGCACCGGCTCTCCGCCCGGCATACCGAGCTGCAGCGCAAGCCGCCGGCCGAGTTCGCCGCTTGCTTTGGTGTGCGAGGCCTGCTGACTTCCCCAGACGCGCTCCTGCTGCTCGTTGCCTGCGTCAAAATCGAGAAAGGTTTTGTGCGCAGCCGGCGCGGTCGCAAGGGGGCCCTCGTCGGGGTCCACGATATAAACCCGGCTTCCGGCGCCTAATGCCGCATGCAAGCTCACGAACAGCACGGCGCCTGCTGCATTGGCAACCCCTGCCCGGTCGTCGAGCGAGAGCGTCTGGTCCCGCTCCCTGGTCAGGATGACTGCCAGCTCGGCGTTCTTCTTCAGCAGCTGCCGTTTGATCGCCACGGCAAGCTCGAGCGTCATGGCCTTTTCCTGCCCCTGGGCGGTCACGAGGCCGGCGTCCTTGCCGCCTCCGTGGCCGGGGTCGAGTACAATCAGTTTTCGGCGCTCCGCCTGCACCGTCGGCGCTGCACCAGCGCCCTTCATGACGTCAAGCACGATCCGGTCCGGGCCGCGCAGCACGAAGTCCTTGACCTCGCCGGCGGCCGCGTCAAGCTGCAGCACGATCGTCGAGCGGCTGCTTTCCTGGCGCAACTCCACTGTTTTCACGACCCCGTCCCGCACCGCGGGCATCGAAGCCGTGGCCGAAAGGGGGCCGTTGTAAGCGGAGAGTGTGACGCTTCGTCCATCGTCGCTTTTCATCACCACATAGGGTGCGGCCGCGTCGAGCTCGAATACGATGCGGGTGAAGGCGGCATACGAAAAGAACCGCACGTTCTTGACCATCAGGCCTTTTTCTGAGGACACTGCGTCGGCGCGCGGCGCCAGCATCAGAACAGCTATGAACAGAAGGATTAAATGTTTTCGCATACGAGGCGATATAGTAACATATCAAAAAGATTTGTGCAAGAAAAAGCCTTTATATAACCGCTGGTAAGCGCTTTATGCGTGTTCAATTTGCTTTCCCGCCGCCCCTATGTTAAGCTGCGCGACCATGAATGCCGTAAAAATATTCAGCGCGTCCGGGACCGTGGCGCAGGCCATGCACACGGCCTACGAACACCGACCGCAGCAACTGCAGATGGCCGAAGCCGTGGAAACAGCCCTGGCCGCGAAGACGCACCTCATTGTCGAGGCAGGCACCGGCGTTGGCAAAAGCCTGGCCTACCTCGTGCCCCTGGTCCAGTGGGCGCGCGAAGAGGGCTGCCGCGCCGTGGTCGCGACCTATACCAAGGCGCTGCAGCAGCAGCTCGTGCAGAAGGACCTGCCCTTCCTCCGGACCGTGCTCGGCGACTTCCGCTATGCGCTCTGCGTGGGCGGTGAGAACTACCTCTGCCTCCGCCGCTTTGACCAGCTCCGCATGGGCGACCTCTATGAGCAGAACGAACGGGAAGCGCTGAACCGGCTGTTCACCTGGTCCACCATGACCCGCACCGGCCTCAGGAGCGAGCTCGACGTCGAACCGGGTTACGCGCTCTGGGCCAAAGCCTGCCGCCAGGCGGACCTCTGCTTTGGCAAGGAATGCTCCTTCCACCGGGACTGCTACTACCTGAAGGCCAAAGTGATCGAGCAGCAGGCGCAGGTCCTGGTCGCGAACCACCATCTGTTCTTCGCCGACATGGCCACCGGAGGCAACGTGCTTCCGCAATACCGGGCCGTGGTGTTCGACGAGGCGCACCAGGTCGAGGACGTGGCCACCGATTATCTCGGCACGGAGATCACGAACTTTTCGGTCCGCTATCTCCTCGATACGCTGCTGAGCCAGAGGACGCGCAAAGGCCTGCTGACGCGCCTCACCATCCAGAACGCCGAGGTGCAGGTCCTGCGCGGCATGGTGGAAGGGCTGCGCGTCATCTCGGACAATTTTTTTCTGAACCTCCACCCTTTCCTGCACAAGGACCCGGCCCTGCGCATCAGGCAGCGCCATATCGTACCGGATATCCTGAGCTCTCCGCTCAGCGAGCTGAAGGACGCGCTCCTGTCGCTGGATGCCGACTCCCACGAAGAAGAGCTCGAGGTCAAGGCCTTTGCGAACCGCGCCCAGTCCATGGCAAGCGCGGTCAGGATCAATCTGGAGCAGTCTGCCGAGGGGTTCGTGTACTGGGCCGAGCGGGAGAACATGCGCTACCGCCTCGTGGCCTCGCCCATCGACGTGGCGGCGACGCTCCGGGACAATCTCTTCGGCAAGACCGACACCATCGTGCTCACCTCGGCAACGCTCTCGGCAGCAGGAAGCTTCACGTATATCAAGAACCGTCTCGGCCTGGACGCGCCAAAGGAACTGCTGCTTGACTCGCCCTTTGATTTTGAGAAGCAGGCGCTCCTGTACATCGCTCCGGGACTCGATAACCAGCAGGCCAGCGGGTACCAGGAACGGTTCGACGCTGAACTGCACGCCGTGCTCACGATCACGAAAGGGAGGACCCTCGTGCTGTTCACGAGCTACGGCCAGCTCCGGAAGAGCGCCGAGACCATGCGGCAAGAGCTCCCCGAATTGGGCATCCTCTGCCAGGGAGAGATGCCATCGTATCGTTTGATCGAGCAGTTCAAAGCGGCCCCGCAGGCTGTGCTATTCGGCACCGCGTCCTTCTGGCAGGGCATCGACATTCCCGGAGATGCGCTCCAGTGCGTGGTGATCGCCAAGCTCCCCTTCGCCGTTCCCGACGAGCCGATCATCGAGGCAAGGATGGAGCGGCTCAAGAACCCCTTCCGGGAGTTCCAGATCCCGCAGGCGACCCTGCTGTTCCGCCAGGGCTTCGGCAGGCTCATCCGCACAAAGGCCGATCGCGGAGCAGTGGCTGTGCTCGATTCGCGCATCATGACCAAGAACTACGGCAGATCTTTTTTAAAGTCCATCCCCAAGTGCAGGATCACCGATGAGCGGGAAGAGTTCCGGAAGTTTTTTGAAGGGTTGAAGGCGGCGGGATAATACGACAGGAGCCTGTCGGAGCAATTTAATTATATCTACGGATAGCGATGGAACGTTGCATCGGGGCAACTGCCCCCTAACTCCTCTATGCCTGAGCAGCGAACTGATTGGAGCTCCTCCACTTGGCTAAGGCGCTCATCAAACTCGTAGTCAACTGGCCCGAACCTGCTAGTATCGCGACACGTTAAAAACGAAACAAACATTAACGGTTCGGCGCGTTTGGGAAACACGCCCTACGACTTCAATAATAAATCGTGAAACTAGCCGCAAGAAGGACGAATATGCCGATGCCTAAATTTTCCGATATCAAGCTCAAGGCTCTCATTGTCGGGATCATCGCAGACAACGCGGGGACTTTGCTGCTTATGACGATCCTGGCGGTAGCGCTGGTGTCTACAGGCCTTTCCGAGGACGAGGTCATGAGCCGGATGAAGAGCCCGAGCGGACTGCTGCTGGGACTCATCCTCGGCCTGAGCTGCACCGTTCTGGGCGGGTTATTCGCCGGCAAGATGGCAGGCCAGGCAGAAGTCCTGCACGGAGCGCTGGTCGCAATCGCCGGAATGGCCATGGCGCTGATCTTCCGGGAAAGCGGCACTCCGCTCTGGTTCGACGTCGCAGGCCTCGTTGGTATGCTTCCGGCCGGAATGGCCGGGGGGCATCTGGCGCAGAAGCACCGTGCCATCCCTAAGGAGTAAACGCAGCGGCGCGTTAACGGTCGGTACGCTCCAGGCTGACCCCTCAAACGTTTCCCTTGCATATTATATAAAACTTATATAATGCACTTGCATCCATGAAAGCACTCAACTTCATATTGAAGGGTAGTTATGAAAGAACCTATTAAAACAAAGAAGTGACCGTATCTATATCCTTTGCGGCCAGAGAAACCAGCCGCCGTTTTAACGTTAATGCGCGCACTCGCCGTCTTTGCTGTGGCCCCCGCAGCACGACTGGACCGAGTAGACCGACAGGGCCTTCGAGGTGAAAAGATTCATGTTCTCATCTATGGAGGCCGCCTGCGCGCGATACACGGTGATCCCCATCTGGTTCAGCCGCGTAAGCGCGCCTGCACCTATGCCGCCCACAATAATAACATCGATTTTCTGATTGTCCAGCGCCTTCATGGGGCTGCAGGCGCCGTGCGCATGGTGTTCGTCGCCGTTGCTGATCGTTGCTACGCCGTTCGTATCAGTGTCAACAACCACGAATTTCGGCGCCGAGCCGAAGTGGTTGAACACCATGCTCTTAAGCCCTTCATCGTTCTGTACCGGAAAACAGATCTTCATGACATTCCTCCTTGTGAGATGGTTGAAAATGCTATTTCTCTTCAATCATTAGCATTGTGTCGGGTAGAGCGCAGCTTTCCGTCCTTTCCTCAGACCTCTAAGCCCCTCCCGTCTAAAAGCAACCGCGAGCCGTAAAGCTTCTCTCTCGCCGTAAATGTTGACGGCAAACAACTTAGAGCGGAGCAGGTATTTCTCAGGATAGTAACTACCGACATAATATTTGTTTGCGGTGCCGTTTGCTGCTCTCCTGATTTTTAAAAAAACTCCAATTACACCTGTTCGATTCTTGACCGAGAGATTTTTGTGAAATAGTACGGGCTTTTTACGGATGCCCTTATTAGCAAGATCACGTAAAGTGACCTCCCTGAATTTGATTGCCGCTTTGAGTGATTTAGCTTTTGACCCATGAGCAATATCGCTGAATGCTTTTTGAATTTCAGCAAAGCGGATTCTGACCCACCAGCCGTGACTTGACCTGTAATGTAACCGAGTGATGTATTTGTGTTTAGCTTTCATCAAGAGCACCGTGATATGCACTTTAATTAACTTCGGATAGAAGTCAAGGAATTGTATCT
>JANPMZ010000037.1:0-8787 GCA_031427195.1 Nitrospirota bacterium | reverse complement strand
GCGTACATCCTTGTCCTTGTTCAGGAGTTCCTTGAAATCCCCGCCCTCTTTCCAGACCGTCATGGCATTCCGCTGAACATAGGAGTAGGCCGTCTCGCGCGCGAGCCCTTTGGCGACGAGCGCCAGCATCACGGTCTCGGAATGGAACAGCCCCTTTGAGATGGCCATGTTCCGCTCCATGTTCTTCGGATACACGATCAAACGGTCCACCAGTTTATTGAACCGGGCCAGCATATAATCGATGAGGATGGTGCTGTCAGGGATGATGATCCGCTCGACCGAGGAGTGTGAGATGTCCCGCTCATGCCAGAGCGCCACGTTCTCCATCGCAGCCACCGAGTTGCCCCGAATGACGCGGGCAAGACCGGAGAGGTTCTCGGCCGAGATGGGGTTCCGCTTATGCGGCATGGCCGACGACCCCTTCTGCCCTTCGGAAAAATATTCTTCGGCCTCAAGCACTTCAGTGCGCTGCAGATGGCGGAGTTCAATGGAGAATTTCTCCAGAGAGGATGCGATCAACGCCAGTGTGGAAAGGAATTCGGCATGGCGGTCCCGCTGCACTACCTGCGTGGCCACCAGCTCGGGGACCAGGCCCAGTTTGCGGCAGACATAGGTTTCGACCGAGGGATCGATATTCGCGAAGGTGCCGACAGCGCCTGATACCTTACCCACGCTGATGACGTCACGGGCCCGGACCATCCGATCAAGCGCCCGTCCCATCTCCTCGTGCCAGAGCGCCATTTTAAGCCCAAAAGTAACCGGCTCAGCATGGATCCCGTGCGAACGGCCGATCATCACCGTGTCCTGGTAGCGAAGCGCCTGTTTTTTGAGCGTCTTCATGACCGCATGGATATCATCGATGATGATGTCCGAAGCCTTGCGCATGAGCATGGCCAGCGACGTATCAAGCACATCCGAGGACGTCAGTCCCAGGTGGATATACCGCGATTCGGGGCCTACATTTTCTCCCACGGCCGTCAAAAAAGCGATCACATCATGCTTGACGATCTTTTCAAGATCGTCGATCCGCTTGACCTTGAAGTCCGCCTTTTTCTTGATCAGGGCGAGCGCCTTTGCCGGGATCAGCCCCAGTTTGGCGTTCGCTTCGCATGCCAGGAGCTCGACCTCGAGCCATGCGCGATATCTGTTTTCCGGTTCCCAGAGACCGGCCATTTCCGGCCTGCTGTAGCGAGGGATCATACGGTTGTTTCTCCTGAACTCTTCATGAGGATTAAACGATAGCGACCTTCCGTGATGGCCTGGTCACGATCATGCGGTTAGCAATCGGGATATTTTTTCATAGGACGCGGCATCAGGCGCAAGCAGCGAGAGCTCGATCGAACTCCCCCGTGAGCCGTTCGTCAATCCCTGCTGGAGCGAGTGTACCGCTGCTTCTGGTGACAGTTCAGGTGTGGTGAAATACTCGAGCACCGCAGAGACCGCCCCGACGCCTACTGCGGCAGCGGCAGCCGATTGCGCCGCATCCCGAAGGGTTTCAGGGGAGATGCTTCCCCGGGGACCGAGGCCAAGCATGAATATCTTGGAGGCCGGTACTTTGCCTTGCGACGTCAGGAGCGCCAGTTCGCCAAGCGCGCCGCGCAGTTTGTGTTTGATGATTAAGGAGGACAGGGCGCCGCGGAGCAACCAGTCCAGTTCTCCGGCAAGCCCTTTGAGCGGCCTCACGTCCTCGAAAAAACCAACGATCAGGGCGCCGGTCTCAAGCTTTTTTATATCCTGCAAAATGACCTTTACACCCAAAGCGGTCCTTCCTCGCCTGCTAGTCTTCTATCTTTCCCTCATCCAGCTTGCCGACCATTCTCGCCACGCTGTCGAGGATGCCGTTCACGAAAGAACCGGAATCGTCGGTGCCGAACTTTTTGGCGATCTCAATCGCTTCATTGATGGTCACGCTCGAGGGGATATCGGCCCGGTAGAGGAGCTCATAGACCGCCATACGAAGCACATTGCGGTCGACGGCGGCCATGCGGTCGATGCTCCAGTTCTTTGCGCAGGCCTGGATCTTCTCGTTGATGGCGGCCAGATGTTTATAGGTGCCCTTGATGAGCTCTTCCGTAAAGGTCTGCACCTCTTCGTCGACGTCATGCTCCGCCCAGAAGCGCTTCAGGATCGTGGCCGTGGGTTTGTCTTTTCTGATATCCAGCTGAAAGAGGATCTGGAGCGCAAACTCCCGTGCCTTGCGTCGCTTCATAGACTTCCATCCGCCCGATGCTGTTCGTTTCTATTCATCGGTCGTTACGCGAGCTGCCGCATGAGGTTCGCCATTTCAATCGCCGAAAGCGCGGCATCCCATCCCTTGTTGCCGCTCTTGGCGCCTGCCCGTTCGATGGCCTGCTCGATGGTGTCCGTGGTCAGGACGCCGAAAATAACCGGCACATTGGAATCCAGGGAGACCGACGCAATGCCTTTGCTGACCTCGGCGCTCACATATTCAAAATGCGGCGTGGCGCCGCGGATCACCGCGCCCAGGCAGATGATCGCATTATACTTTTTCGATTGCGCCAGCATCTTTGCCGCAAGCGGGATCTCGTACGCCCCGGGCACCTTCACGATCACAATATCATCCTCGTTAACTCCGTGGCGCTGGAGCCCGTCAAGCGCTCCCTCGACCAGCCTGCCGGTGATGAAATCATTGAAGCGCGCGGCAATGATGCCGAACTTGAGCCCCTGCGCCGTCACATTTCCCTGTATAGTCTTTGCCATCAAACCCCTCCTACGATTTCGGATTGCGGATTTCGGATTGCGGATTTGTTTTTTAATCCGTATTCCACAAACCGCATCAACTTGCTATCTCGGATCACGGGCCATGAATTTCGGTTTTGTTACTTCATTCCGCAATCCGAAATCCGCAATCCGCAATTTAGATCACACTTTTTCCAGCATATGCCCGAGTTTGTCCTTTTTCACCTTGAGGTAATTAATGTTCTTGGCATGCGGCGGTGTTTCGATCGGTATGCGGGCCACAACGGTCAGACCATAGCCTTCAAGGCCGACGATTTTTTTCGGATTGTTCGTCAGCAGCCTGATCTTGCGCACGCCGAGGTCGCGCAGGATCTGGGCGCCCACGCCGTAATCCCTGAGGTCCGCTTTAAAACCGAGCGCCAGATTGGCCTCGACCGTGTCCTTGCCCTTGTCCTGAAGCTCGTAGGCCTTCAGTTTACCCTCGATGCCGATGCCGCGCCCTTCCTGACGCATGTAGAGGATAACGCCTTTGCCTTCCTTATCGATGACCTCCATGGCGTTGTGCAGCTGATCGCCGCAGTCGCAGCGGAGCGAACCGAACACATCGCCCGTAAGACACTCTGAATGGACGCGAACCAGCACCTCGTCTTCGGGCTTGATCTCGCCCTTCACCAGCGCAATATGGTTCAGCCCGTCAATGTCGTTGGCATAGAGGATCGCAGTGAAGTCGCTCCCGTGGCTGGTGGGCATTTTGGTCACCGCCACGCGCCGTACCAGCGACTCTTTTCTGACCCGATAGGCGATAAGGTCCTTCACGGTTACGATCTTCATGCTGAACTTCCTGGCGAACTCCATGAGATGCGGCACGCGTGACATAGTGCCGTCATCGTTCATGATCTCGCAGATCACGCCAGCCGGGTAGAGCCCGGCGAGCCGGGCCAGGTCCACCGACCCTTCGGTCTGTCCGGTGCGCTGCAGCACGCCTCCCGGACGCGCCCGGAGCGGAAAGATATGCCCCGGCCGTGCCAGGTCTTCCGGTCCCGACGCCGGATTGATGGCGGCCTTGATCGTTGTTGCGCGGTCAGCAGCGGAAATGCCCGTGGTCACCCCTTTTTTCGCCTCTATCGAGATGGTAAACGCCGTGCCGAAGGACGACGTATTGTCCGTCGTCATCATGGGCAGCTGCAGTTCCTCCACGCGCTCCGAGGTCAGCGAGAGACAGATGAGACCACGACCATGGGTAGCCATAAAGTTGATTGCTTCCGGCGTCACCATTTCGGCGGCCATCGTAAGATCGCCTTCGTTCTCGCGGTCCTCGTCATCCACGAGAATGACCATCTTGCCCTTTTTAATATCGTCCAGGGCCTCTTCAATTGTATTGAACTTCATAAAATCACCTCAGGGTACAGGGTACAGGGGCCAGTAGACAGGGGGAAAGAGACACTGCACTTTCTGGACCCCGGACACTTTTATTATGCAAAACCGTTCTTCTGCAGCAGTTCCAGGCTGACGCCGCCTTCAACCCTTCCGGCCAGCAGCTTTTCAACGTATTTTCCGATGAGGTCCGTTTCGAGGTTCACGCTGTCACCGGCATGCTTGGCTCCCAACGTCGTCAACTTGGCCGTATGGGGTATCATGGCGATGGAAAACCCCGAAGCATCGACATCGGCAACGGTCAGACTGATGCCGTCTATGGCCACGGAGCCTTTTTTTATAATGTACCGGAGCGCTGCTGCGGGAGCATCGATGCTCATGCGCCAGGAGTTGCCCTCCTGTTTCTTTGCCCTGATGCGTCCGACGGCATCCACATGCCCCGAGACCAGGTGGCCGCCGATCCGTGCCGAGAGCTGCAGCGCCCGTTCAAGATTCACCTGCTGCCCCACGGTGAGCTCGCCCAGGTTCGTCACCTTCAGTGTCTCCAACGCCACATCTGCGGAGAAATGGACCTTCCCCATCTCCACGACGGTGAGGCAGACGCCGTTCACGCTGATGCTGTCGCCCAGCACGGTGCCCCCAAGCACCAGGGAAGCGGACACGGTCAACCGGGCGTATCCTGCGTCACGCCGGAGCGCCTTAACGCTCCCCAATTCTTCCACGATCCCGGTGAACATCGATGATCAATGACCTCGTTTTACGCGTACTACTGCAACAGCGGCAGCAGAACGATCTCGATCCTGCGGTTCTTGTGTTTGCCGTCGTCCGAATCGTTCGGCGCGACCGGCTGGTATTCCGAGTATCCCGTGGCGGACAACTGTTGGGGGTCGAGGCCGCCCTGTTCCTGGAAATAGCGGACAACCTCGGTCGCCCGGGCCGTTGAAAGCTCCCAGTTCGTCGGGTACCGTTTTTTAAGCCCGCTCACGATCTGCACGTTGTCGGTGTGCCCCTCGACCTGAATGCGCTTGTCTTTAATGTCTTTCAGGATGCTGACGACCTTGTCCAGGACCAGCTTCCCGTCCTTGCTGATATCAGTGCTGCCCGAGGGGAAGATGATTTTGTCCACCATGGTCATGGTCAGACGGTTCTTCATCTCGGTGAGCTGGACCTTGCCCTCCTGGATCTCTTTTTCGAGCTTCTTCTGCAAATCCTGATAGACTTGGGTCGCCCGTTCAAGCTGTTCAGCTTTCTCTGCTTTCTGCGACAGATCTCCCGCCCTCTCCCGAAGAAGATCGCGTTCTTTTTCGGCAGCCGCCTTTTCCATCAGGAGCGCATCCCGCTCCTTCTGGAGCCCTTCCTGATTTTTCCTGAGCGCATCCGCCTCGGCAGTCAGGTTCCTGACCTGGCCCTGGAGATTATCACTTAATACGACGAGCGTGTCAGCTTCCTTGGCTTTCAAATCGAACGTAGCCTGCGAAATGCAACCAGTGAGCAACAGGAAGGTGACAAACGGTAAAACGTGAATCTTTCTCATTATTTCCTCCTTTATATAGGGCGATGCACGGCAGGACGATAAAAAAGCACGGTTATAATAACTTCAGCAGGGTTTATTGTCAAGATTATTGTGGCACCCAAGGTAAGCCTTCAGTTACGGGCTCGGTAAGCACCGCGTACTTGCTCCCACGCTCCGCTTGGGAGCACATGTGCGAGACGCTCCAGCGTCGACTGGAGAAGTGGACGCAGAACGTCATGAAATGCGTTCCCACGCGGAGCATGGGAACGAGAGTACCCTCGTAACTGAAGGCTTACCACCCAAGAACAGCGATAGAAAATGCGCAGGCCCTCTTGAAGCTTCCGCGACCGGTTTTTTGAAACCCGCCCTCTTTGATCTCACCGCAGCCTCATAGAGCAGCCCTGCTTCATTTTGCAGGGACTTTTTCGCTCAAATGCCCCAACGAGGGCGCACTGATCCTGTCATGTTTACTTGCCCTGACCCTTGTGCGCGCTAAGCCATATATATCAGGCTTGATTTGTAGTAGGATGAATCATGACCGCAGGTCTGCCGCTCATACTGACAGCCTTTTGTTCACTACATAGACGCTTGTCGGAATCGTCTTTGCATAATCCTTGAGCTCGGCTGCAATCGCTGCCGCTTCAAGAGAGTCTTTGATCGTGCGCTTTTCATTTGTCACCACAGCGATCGAAATGGTCATAAGCGGGAACTGCATATCCTGGCCCTGGCGCGTCTTTCCCAAGATAAAGCCATTGGTCCGGTCAGTCTCGTTGTAGAACGCGGGGATGCGCCGGTCAAAGAGCCGTATCGTTTCCTCGCAGACGTCGCGCATACGCGCCGGGGTCGTGATCACGACAAAGTCATCGCCGCCGATATGGCCAAAAAAATCCTCAGGCGTACCCTTCTCCTGTACCGCCGTCTCAATGATATGCGCTGTTTCCTTCAGCACCTCGTTGCCATGAGCATAGCCGTAGTGGTCATTAAACGCTTTAAAATTGTCCAAATCGAGCACACAAAATGCTATCTGCTGACCCGAGTCAAGGCGTCGTTTCATGATGTTCTCAATGGCTATCCCGCCGGGCAGCCGCGTGAGCGGGCTCGCATCCCGGTACATTTCTTCAAGCGACCCAAGCCGCTTCCCCATGGTGATAAAGGCCTGTGCCAATGCCCCGGTTTCGTCCCTGCTGGTGATCCGCGGATCATAGTAAAAATCACCCTCGGCGATATGCGTGGTCGCCAAGCGCAATTTTACCAGTGGTGAGGAAATATGGTGGGTCACGATCATGCCGAACAGCACTCCGACCACGATGCTCAGAATGCACAGCAGTGTAGTGGTATACAGTGCGGACCGTCCAAGCTCACTCATATTCTTCATCTTGCGGCTCTGGGATCGTTTGGCCTCTCTCGACATGGATCGAAGCAGTTCCAAGAGTTTTTCAAACCTCTTCTTCAGGTTGCCTTGAGAAAGGGATACCGCCGCTTCAAGGTCACCGGCTTTCATGAGCCTTGCCTCACGTTCAAAAAGATTGCAGTACTGATAATGCAGCTCGCTGATCTTTTTCAAGAGATCGGGGTCATGGTCGGGAATCTCTTTCAACACCGCTATCCACTGATTGAACTCCTTGGCGCGCTTCCGGAACAGGGTGCGCATATCGTTGTCCCCCAGGATCAGATAGCGTTTTTCGTACATGTCCTGGGCAAGCAAGGTGTCAAGCATCGCATCAGCCGCTTTTTGGATCGGTATCTCAACTCTAACGATCTCGCTGTTCAGCTTGTTCAAGCGCTGCAGGTTCAGCAGTGCATAGGTCACGACGATCACGGTAAGCACGACAAGCGTCATATACCCCATCAGCATTTTGCTGACAATAGTCAGTTTTTCAAAAAGCCTCCGGGGCGTCAAATGTTCCAGTATGGTCGGCAGTGTAGAAAGCTTCATATACCGTCCTTAAAGGTACCGGTCAAGCATGTTCGTTGCTTGTTTTACTCGTACAAGGGCGGCCTGCGGCGAGGGCGCTCTGCTCGTTCAAACGTGCCGGAAAAGTTCACAGAAGCACTTTTTCAGGAACCCGTGCAAAAAAGCAGATGATACCGGCTAGAAGAGTGATTTTTTGCTATTTAGATAATACTATACATCAACGGTTTAGGCAAGATTTTTGGCCTCAACGAACAGGGTATTTTAAGGGTATCGGGTAAAGGAGGGGAAATCATGGAGAACAAGTCATATAGACATAATGGTTGACCGTTGAAAATCAAGTGACCTGCCCCTTGCAACGTGGGCTATACTTGGGAACCGTGTTCCCAAATACAGAGCTGAGTTCTTTCAAATATGCGGGAGTTGCTGGTAGCGCAAGTCCAAGATAAACAATCGCTGTAGCAAAATCAGCGGCTAGACCTTGTGGCTTTTCCTCGAAGTAGGAGACGACGCTGGCAAGAGCGCGGTCAAAGTTATTGCGCTGAGTTTGTGATTTACCCGATCCAGTGCCTTTGCACTCAATAATCCACCATTCTGTATTGGAAACTGCGATAATATCTGCACCATTACCGGAGAACCGCGGCGAATGGCCGATAGATGTAAAGGCATTACGAAGACGATCTGTTGCTCCAGTGGAGTCTATTCCTCGTCCTGCTGCAATTGAGAACTGATACGGAATGACGCCACGTTTTATCAGGGAAAGGCTGTGGTTGCAATCAAAACGTCAGGTTCGGGTATGATAAAGTCGGTTGTCATTTTATCCGGTTCAACGTGAAGCTAAGGGGCTGCGCGCTTTTGCGCAGTCCCGCTTGAGCGTAGGGTTAGCCCGCATCGTCATCATTGCCGGGACTCCAAGAATGTGCGGTCAATGAGTTAATGGGGTCAAATGAGTTAATGGGGTCAAATCTTCAAAAATGAATTAATGGGGTCAAAATGAATTAATGGGGTCAAATGAATTAATGGGGTCAAATCTTCAAAAGTTACATTTTAGTTCTAAGCGCTTTATGAGAACCCCCAGCTTCCGATCTTTCTCCATCAGAGTTAATGGGGTCAAATCTTCAAAAGTTACATTTTAGTTCTAAGCGCTTTATGAGAACCCCCAGCTTCCGATCTTTCTCCATCTGTTCCCGAAGCCGTCTGCGCTCCTGGCTGACAGACGTATAGCCCACACCGAAGATCTTCGCTATCTCTTCCCCCTTCAGCCCACCTAGTCGGTATAACAGCTCCA
>JANPMZ010000036.1:0-6095 GCA_031427195.1 Nitrospirota bacterium | reverse complement strand
GTTTTGCCGCTGCAATGATCGCAGCCGCGTCGATCGGTTTTATCGTGGACATATTGATCACGCCTGCGTCAATGCCGTCGGCTTTCAGCAGGTCCCGCGCCTTGAGCGCTTCGGCGACCATGAGGCCCGTGGCGATGATGGCCACATCCCTGCCTTCGTGGAACACATGCGCCTTGCCGATAACAAACTTGTATTCAGGCCCGAACAGCGTCTCCACCTTGTTCCGTCCAACGCGCACATAGCAGGGGCCTTTGTGCTCCGCCACGGCCTCGATGGCCAGCGTTGTTTCGACGCCGTCCGCCGGAACGATCACGGTCATGTTCGGGATCACGCGCATCACCGCAATGTCCTCCACGGACTGGTGCGATCCTCCGTCTTCGCCGACCGTGACGCCTGCATGGCTCGCCACGACCTTCACACTCAAATTGGGATAGCAGACGCTTTGACGGATCTGCTCCCAGGCTCGGCCCGTGGCGAACACGGCAAAGGTGCTGCAAAAAGGCAGTTTGCCGCCCAGTGCCAGTCCCGCGGCAGTGCCGACCATGTCCTGTTCGGCGATGCCGATATTAAAGAACCGGTCCGGGAACGCCTTGGCGAATTTAGATGTCTTTGTCGAGCCCGACAGGTCCGCGTCAAGCACCACCACGTCGTTTCTTTTTTTACCGAGGCTGACCAGCGCATCCCCGTATGCATCTCTCGTCGCTACCTTAGTCACAGTAACCTCCAAATAAATTGCGGATTGCGGATTTCGGATTTTTTGGAAGTTCATTCCGCAATCCGAAATCCGCAATTGAACTATTTACATACCGCCAGGTCGTTCAGTGCGGTTGCGCACTGTTCCTTGGTCGGCGTTGCGCCGTGGAATTCCACCTTGCCTTCGAACACGACGGAACCCTTGCCTTTGACCGTGCGGCAGACGATCATGGTCGGCTTGCCCTTTATGGTCTCGGCCTTATCGAGCGCTGCCGCGATCTGGCCCATGTCATGGCCGTCAATATCCAGCACTTCCCAGCCAAAAGCGCGGAACTTGTCGGTGATCGGTTCCACACCCATGACCTTGGCGACCGGGCCGTCGATCTGGAGGCCGTTGTTGTCGACCATGGCGCACAGGTTGTCAAGCTTGTAGTGGGCCGCGGTCATGGCCGCTTCCCAGATCTGGCCCTCCTGGATCTCACCGTCGCCGAGCAGGGCATAGACCCGGTTCGCAGCCTTGTCCAGTTTGTGCGCGAGCGCAAGGCCGTTCGCAACGGACAGTCCCTGACCGAGCGATCCCGTCGAGATCTCGACGCCCGGAAGATACTTGCTGTCCGGGTGGCCCTGAAGCCGGGAACCCAGTTTCCTGAGCGTGCAGAGTTCGCTGGTCTCAAAATAGCCGGCGTGCGCGAGCACCGTATACAGGAGCGGGGCCGCGTGCCCCTTGGAAAGGACGAAGTTGTCCCGGTCCTTCCACTTGGGCTGCTTCGGATCATGCTTCATCTTGTAAAAATAGAGCGCTGTGGTGATATCCGCGGCGGAAAGGCTGCCGCCCGTATGGCCGGACCCGCACTCCGTCAGCATCTTCAGAATATCGATCCGGATATTCCGCGCTTTTTCTTTTAATGCCTTCACTTGTTCTTCAGTAGCAGCCATGCATCAAACCTCCTAAAGTACTGCAAAGTATGTTTTACGTTGTTGCGCTGCGGGTTAAGCGCCGAACTCCCAGACTCCGAACCGGCAATTGTGCTCTGCTCAATGGTCCTCGGCAAGGAGATCGAGAATGATATCGTCCAGGCTTTTTTCTTTCGGCTCTTCCTTGAGAGGAGGAGGGGGTGGCGGTGGCGGGGGTGTCTCCTTCTTGATCGGGGCGATCGGCGCAGCGGCTGCTGTAGTCTGTGCTGCTATAGTCTGTGCAGCCGTTGACTGATACGTGGCTTCATGCGGGGCGTTGTCGGCATTCAGCTTCCCCTGCATCAGATCGCGGATCATCTGTTTGTGCTGCTCCATCATGAGCTCGCGGACCACCTCGTCGAGGCAGTCTGCCTTGAGGATATCGGCGTAGCTCGTCTTGCGCGAGGCCAGGATCGCCCCCTGGAAATAGAGCAGCGAAGTTATGAACGGGCTGTTCGCGCCGCCGTCTTCGGTCTGACAGTGATAGACCTTTCCCTGGAACTTGAAGTCGGTATTATAGCCCGTAAGCATAGTTTTGTATTATACAAATCCGCCACTGAAGATGCAAGCCTTTTTACTTGACACTCGGTAATGGTTGGTGTAAGTTTTGTCCGTGCCGGCGTGGTGAAACTGGTAGACGCAGAGGACTCAAAATCCTCCGGGGGCAACTCCATGTCGGTTCGATTCCGACCGTCGGCACCAATAAAATAAAAAGATCGGGTTGTTACCGATCTTTTTTGCGTTTAGGCGGTCGAAAGCGAACCAGTGGGTATGGGGGAAGGATTCACCCATGCTTTGGGGGGAGCACACGAGGGGGCCGGTCCCCTCGTGAAGCGAAGCGCGTGAGATTCCGACCGTCGGCACCAATAGTAAAAAGATCGGGTTAGGTACCGATCTTTTTTTCGTTTACGTTGACGAAGTTCCGGTTTCTGGTTCGATCATGGATTTCGTAAAACGTAACGGCCTGTTTTTTTTCCGCCGATTTTCTCGACCAGCCCCGCCTCAATCAGCGGTCGTAAGAGATCCATCGCACCTTGCCGGGAAACGCCCAGTGCCTTCCATATTTCGCCGGGTGCCATGCCTCCGTGATCACGGAGCAGGTAAAGAAGTTGTTCCTGTCGCGGGCGCAAGACCAGCCGCTCGATGGACGTTGCGCGTGCGGGTATCTTTCTGAAGCGCGGGAATCCACGCAAGATCAACCACAGCGCTTTGAATCCGCTCTCGCAACTCCGCCACCTGTTCTACTTCAGAAAGCAGTGTTGGAGAGATCGTGAATTGAGGAATATACGTCATGTGGGAAGTTTAGCTAAAAGTCAAGCATAAGTCATGTTTTATGTC
Source organism: Nitrospirota bacterium (assembly GCA_031427195.1). Lineage (GTDB taxonomy): Bacteria > Nitrospirota > UBA9217 > UBA9217 > UBA9217 > GWC2-56-14. Next base: position 3,110 of record JANPMZ010000036.1, on the reverse strand, counting down.
AAGCGGCCTCAAGTCAAAAGCGGCGGTCAAGGGGTCAGGGGTCAAAAAGGTCAAGGGGTAAAATCTTACCTGTTGACAGAGAGCCTTCTTTATTGCTAAGGTTGCCCATGGCTCGAGCCCTCCGCATTCAATATCCCGGAGCAGCATACCACGTAGCCTGCCGGAGCAACGAACGCCATGACATCTTCAAAAACGACGCCGACCGAAAACGCTTCATCCAGATACTCATTCATGCGAGAGAAGCTGCCGAACGATAAGAAACTTCGCACGCTTCTGGGTAGGATTGAGGGTAGATTGTCATCAAATGAGATTTGACCCCCGAGGGCGCCCCTGACCCCCAAGAGCATCTGAGAACGTAGCGCCACGGGAAAGGACCTGGCCCAGGAAATTCTCTGTCGCCCAGCACTGAACTTCGCTGTTGTGCCCGGGAGGCATTTTTGTTATAGTTCAGCGTTGCAGATATCGCTGTCCGGCGTGAGCGAACCTCATGACGGGTGGACGGCATGGGCATTACAGTCGGCCCGGGAGATGCGTGGTTATTAAACGCGGGGTGACAATAACGATGGGTACGACCCGAACAGAGAAACAAACAAATGGGGACTGGGGCATCCTGTTCCTCTGCTGGCTTATTGCCTGCGTCGCGACACTGGGAAGCCTGTTCTTCAGCGATGTCATGGGATTCGCGCCCTGCGTGCTCTGCTGGTACCAGAGGATAGGCGTCTATCCCCTGGTCCTCATCTTCGGCGTCGGGCTTTTTTCCTTTGATGCGGGCGTTATCAAGTATTCCCGGCCCCTGGCGATCGCGGGCTGGTTCGTCGCGCTGTATCATACCCTGCTGTATTCGGGGTTCATCCCGAAAAGCATCCAGCCCTGCAGCGAGGGCGTTCCCTGCACGGAAAAATATATAGAACTGTTCGGATTCCTCTCCATCCCCCTGCTGTCGCTTCTGGCATTTTCCGCGATCATCACGCTTCTCTACATTCTGCAAAGGAGACTCGCTCAATGAAAAAAACCCATATCGTCGTGATCTCAGGCTTGCTTCTCGTGATGGTGTTCGTTCTCGGCAGTTTCCTGGTCACGGGGCAAAAACAGGAGAGCGTAACCGCCCTGGTGCGGAAGAACGCCGAAGCGCTCGTCCGAGACCATTCGCCGGTCCTCGGTGATCCCGCGGCAAAGGTCACCATCACGGAGTTCATGGACCCTGCATGCGAGACCTGCCGCGCCTTTGAACCCTTCATCAAGCAGATGATGGCTGCCTATCAGGGCAAGATCAAGCTCGTCATCCGGTATGCTCCCCTGCATGAGGGTGCTGACTACATGTGCGCGGTCCTGGAAGCTGCCCGGCGGCAGGGGAAGTACTGGGAGACCCTCAAGTTCATGTACGACACCCAGCCGCAATGGACGGAACACCACAAAGCGCGTCCAGAGCTCCTCTGGAAACTCCTGCCCCGCATCGGGCTGGATATGAAAAAGCTGAAAAAGGACATGAACGACCCCGCGATCGCGCGGCTGATCGAGCAGGACATGGCGGACGCCAGGACCCTCCAGGTCACGAAGACGCCAGGATACTTCGTCAACGGGAAGCCGCTGGTGAAATTCGGGTACGAGCAATTGCAGGCGCTGGTCGAGGGGGAACTGCGGGCGAACTATTGACGGACCGCGGAAGCATTCGTCAACGTGCTGGAATCTTGGGAAGCTGGAAGTGCTGGAGAAGAAGTTCGCGGTGCGCGAGACGAGCGATGCCGGACATGCGGTCCGCAAAGCGGTCATGGTGTCGGTTCTGATCAGAACGTGAAGTATGGAAAGGGGAGGCAGTCATGCCTCCCCTTTTGCTTGAGCGGATCATATATGAAGAAATTAATTGTGCAAGCTTATATTTTATGGTATTCTTGGTTCACAACGAGCTTGCGACTGACTCATAACATGACCAGTGGGTCATGTTCAGCGCATCCCCGCTATTCTATTATGAGGAGGTTTGCATGGCAAAGACCGTGAATGTTGCACTCTTTGGGGCCGGCAGGACCGGCGCACCGCTTCTGAAGGAGCTTTTGAAGTACAAGTATATCAAGGTTGTGGGCGTTGCTGACCGCAACGAAAAGATCGCCGGTGTAAAGCTGGCCGCAAAAAATGGGATTTATACGTCGAGTGATCCCATGGCCCTGCTGAAGACGAAAAAGAACATCGACATCCTTATCGACGTCACCGGAGATATCAAGCTTAAAAAGAGCATCAAGGCTTTCCTGGAGAAGAGCAAGAACACCAGGACGATCATCATGCACGACCTGATCGCGCGGTTGTTCATCAGCGTTTCCACGAAAAAGACCGCACTGATCCCCAGCTTCCACCCGAAGGACATCGGCATCGGGAAATAAGCACTCTTCCCGCGTGAACTCCTTTTGTTGCACAGGGAAGGCGCATTCCCTGTGCAATTATTTTAATCTGCAGGAATCCTGGGGACATTGTCTCCCGAGTGTCATTACTCCCGATCAATTCCATCGCGTCATGCTAACCTCGCATGCATCCGCCTCGCTACTCCGTGGCTTTCAGTTGCCGGTGAAGATCGGTGTCCTTAAATTGATTGATACGAACCTCTTCGGAGACGTTGTGTCCCGAGTGTCTTTTAGATCGATTCCTGCCGGGGCTTCCTGGGGAAGGACTTCCTGTGGACCCTGCTGCTTTTAGCGCAAAACAACCGACAACCGATTACCATGAGAGACCGCCACAGCGTAATGTGCGCTGCGTAGCGCTTTTATCGACACTGAAAAAGAAGGATTCCGGACAAGCCGGAATGACGGGGAAATCGTGTTTTTCGACTTTTTACGAGACCATCTTCTTTGAGTAGAGCCTCTTGCAAAAGTCTAAGAAACTCAGTCTTGTCATTTCGACCAGCGGGAGAAATCCTTGTTTTTATTACACTGAAAGATTCCTCACTTCGTTCGGAATGACACAAAAGGGGACTTTTGCAAGAGGCTCAGTAGTACGGAGTTGTTCCGGAGGGGAGTTACTTCTTCGCCTTCTTCACCGCTTTCTCAACCGCCGACAGCCACGCAGACCGCAATCGAGAAACTGATGAAGAGGTTGCCCATAGAGGATAGGATTATAGCTCAGCG
>JANPMZ010000035.1:0-3131 GCA_031427195.1 Nitrospirota bacterium | reverse complement strand
GGGGGCGATCATACCGAACGCCGTGGGCGTCGACATCGGCTGCGGCATGTGCGCAGTAAAAACTTCGCTGACCAATATCCCTGTTGATGCAGTGAAAAAGATCCTGGGCGAGATCAGAAGAAGCATTCCGCTCGGGATGAATCGGTATAAGGAAAAACAGTCTGTTGACCTTTTGCCGGAATGCAGGTCAACGGACATGCCCGTTGTCTTGTCGGAATATGAAAAGGCCCGGGCCCAGGTAGGAACGCTGGGAGGCGGCAATCATTTTATCGAGCTCCAGAAAGGCGATGACAACCATATCTGGATCATGGTCCATTCGGGAAGCCGGAACCTGGGGAAACAGGTGGCGGACCACTACAACAAAAAAGCAGTAGCGATGAACGAGCGGTATTTCAAACACGTTTTAAAAGCATGGCAACTTGCCTTTTTCCCGATGGACAGCAGCGAAGGAGAGCGGTATCTGCATGAAATGCAGTATTGCGTTGATTTTGCCCTGGCAAACCGCAAGCTGATGATGGACAGGATATCCGCCATTGTTTTGGAAACAATTGGAAACGTGAAATTTGAACCGATGATAAACATAGCGCATAACTATGCCCGCAAAGAAAATCATTTTGGCAGGGATGTTATTGTTCACCGAAAGGGGGCGACATCGGCGCGGGACGGAGAAACGGGCATCATTCCAGGATCGCAGGGTACGCCAAGCTACATCGTGCGCGGCAAGGGAAATCCCGAGAGTTTTACCTCATGCTCTCACGGGGCAGGCCGGAAGATGGGACGGAAGCAAGCCGAGCGGACGCTGAATCTCGCAGAGGAAAAAAAACGTCTTGACGACAAGGGAATTATTCACTCCATCAGAGGGACAGGCGATCTCGATGAGGCGGCAGGCGCATACAAGGATATTGACCTGGTGATGGCCGAACAGGCGGACCTGGTGGATATTCTGGTACGGCTCGAACCGCTGGGGGTGGTAAAGGGATAACGATGATAGAGCCTGTCTGGGGAGGGGTCATGTTGCCCTGAAAGTGGACTTTAAAGAAGTGCTCCCGGCGGATTAAGGTGCGTCCTTTTCGCTCTGTTCTCCCGACCTACCAGCTGTCAGTCCCACAGGCGATTCCAATCCGGAATCCGGTTCATTAATGTACCTTGCTGTCCGCCCTCCGGCCGTCCAGAGTTTTCATGTTTGTATCGGCAACTGACAGGGAGACACCGTAGATGTTCTGAAGGTGTTTGTTTGCCGCGTCAACCACAACGGCCAGCCGCTCCTCGGATTCCACCTCGCCCCGGCAAAGCACCTTGCGCGTATCGTCAAGCCGGTGCTGAAAGTGCACCCACTCGTACATACCGTCAACACGCTTCTTCGCCACGAGCTTGTATGCGCCGATCTGCGGTATCTTAGGCGTTGCCCACATGCCCGCGATCGTTTCGTTCTTATCGACATTCATCACTGCTGCTGATTTCGGGTCTGGCTTTTTCATAGTAAAAAGCAATGAAAGAGATTTAAGATGGCCATCCTGTCGGCCGAAAACAATTTTTAGGTCGGATCACACCTTTTGGCCCGACGTTTATTATTTATGAAATTCGGGTTTCGCGTTGCTCTACCCGACCTACGTACTGTGCCATTCTCGTTCCCACGCTCCGCGTGGGAACGCACGATCCCCAGCGCTCTGCGCCACTACACTACACCGCGACGCGGAGCGTCGCTCATCTTGTGTCCCCACGCGGAGCGTGGGAACAAGTACAACAAATAAATGATGAACTGCAAGCTCAAGCCTTAATCAATCGCTACCAGCTCTTTCCAAAATGAACTACACCCTTCGTCCTGCAAATTGAGAAATTATTTTTCCGCAAGCCCTAAGCCATCAAACCCCCAATATCTGCTTTACCTTGTCCGCAAGCTTGTTTGGAGTTGTCGTCATCTTGGAAAGGATGTCCGAGACACCAAATGCCGTGATCTTTTCAGCCTCTTGCGGTGTTATCCTGCCGGAGAGCATAAGGACTTTCACCTTTTTCCACGCATCATTCGAACGCAGAAACTGGAGAAACTTCGTACCGTCCATGCCCTCCATCTGCATATCAAGCACGATAAGATCGGGGATTTCTTCGGAAATTGACTTTATTGCCTCCATACCGCTTGCAGCCTCTTTCACCAAATAGCAGGAAAGGACCAACTTGTTTTTGTAGGTTGTTCTTGCGGAAACTGAATCATCGACAAGCAAGACTTTCTTCCTTGTATCATCGGCTGCACACTCTTGCTTCAATGGCTGAGCAGCCATATTTTCCTCTATATATTTTTTCAGCCTCTCCTTGTCAACTTTACTGATGTCGGTAAATGCCACACCGACCCCCACCCCTTCCTGCACGGACTGAACAAATGCCTGCATGAGAACCGGAGGCAGGCCTTCCGCAAGGGTAAAGCTCAAGTCAATGGTCCTGCCTATGGGGAACGGGATATGCGAATATAAGAGCATGTCCGCCTCACTTATTTCCAGGGCATATCCTTTTACAGTATTATTGATCAGCACTTATTTTTTAAGTCTTAGCTGGGCGTGCTTGCCATCGTTTGCGTTTGCTTCCATCGTATCTCTCCTCTAGCACCTATAGGGTCATTTAACTGCCGATGAGCAAGTACTGTTAGTTCTGGTGGAGAGTATATCTGAATGCGGCTACACGGTAAAGGACACATAATACGGTTTGTAACTTAATGTATTGCTAAGGGTTGCAACTTCAGCAACTTCAGGAAGTACTCTTTTCATGACCGAATATATCACAAAATGCAGAATACAGGAAGAAGCTAACACTTCATTCTTCAATCCATCTGCTTCAAACTCAATCAGATACCGGCATGCAGATCCTGAAAAAGCATCGACTATTGATCCCCGGTCTCCAGCCAGAAACAGATAGCTACACGAGCCTGCCCTGTCAAAAAAGAACTGAATGTCCGCCTTGTCCTTGTAACATAAGGCTAATTTTACTCACGTAGTATCTTATTCCAAAAAAATCCTTGACTATCTTCGCTGACTCTGTATAATTTCCAGCCTAAAGTGTAGAAATCCTTCGCGAGACGGGCTGCTGAATGCAAACAAGCAACGATCCTGCGCTCTACTGGATTGGCCTCAGCAGCATCCCCG
>JANPMZ010000034.1:0-14425 GCA_031427195.1 Nitrospirota bacterium | reverse complement strand
GTTGGTGATCACTTTTGCACTGAACTTCTTGGCAAGTGCGATTAGCTTGCTGTCCACTTCCCGGATCTTCGGGAAATCATCTTCAACGATCCTGACCTCCATATGGCTCATTTTCTGGATCCGGTGCAGGATATCGAGACCCCGGCGTCCGCGGGCGCGTTTCAGCGAGTCCGATGAATCCGCAATGTGCTGAAGCTCATGCAGGATGAACTGCGGAATGATGATGGTGCCGTCGAGAAACTCCGTTTCGCAGACGTCGGCGATCCGTCCGTCGATGATCACGCTGGTATCCATGATCTTGACATTTTCATCAGCCCCGCCCTTGAAAAGTTTTTTGATGTTCGAAGGATTGAACCGTTCACCCTCCCTGAGGCCGATGGTGATGCCGAGATACCCGAAAAAACCGTTCATCAGCAGCAGGATGAAATTGACGATGCTCCGTTCCAGCGGGACCAGTTTAAGGGGTGCGGCAATAATGTTCGCAGCGGTCAGCCCCAGGATAAAGCCGAGAATCCCTCCGACAATGACCTTCAATGAAACTCGTCTGAACAGAAATTCCGTAAGAATGATGAGTACGGCAACCCCGAATCCTATCGCCGTCCCTTCTAATTTACCGACCTGGCCTTCCAGCTGCGTCGTCGTGACATAGTAGCCGAGCAGCGTGCCCACTCCTACAAACAGCATTCGAATAAGGATAAGTCCCATGCTTGTTTCACTTCCTTTTATGTAAGATTGAACGAATATGAAATGATGCGTTACCCCGGTTTAAGCGTAACGAACAGGTCCTCGCCTTTCCGCCGAACAAGCAGCAGAATCCTGTCCTTGGACCGGATCGCCCCTGCCGCTTTTTTATATACTTCCAGGGTCGGGATGTTCTTCTGGTTGAGCTGGAGAATAATATCGCCGGGCCGGATGCCGGCCTCGTAGGCTTTGCTGTCCGGGTCGGTCTTAACGATCACGACCCCCTTCTCGTTCTCGTCGAGGCCGAATTGCCCGGCGAGTTCAGGCGTCAGCTCCCGTACGACCAGACCGGCCAGGGCGCTGCCTTCCTCGCGGTTCCCCGATTCTTCGTCGGGAGATGGGGATGCGTCTGCCAGCTTCTTGGGCAGTTCGGACACCACGACCTCTACCTCGAGATCCTTTTTCTGCCGGAGCAGCCTGATCTTCACCTTCGACGCGAGGGGGGTCTGGGAAACCATGTTCCGCAGGTGTCCCGTGTCCTCTACTTCTTTGCCGTTGAACTGGAGGATCACGTCGCCTTGCCTGATGCCCGCCTTGTCAGCAGGACTCCCCTTCATGACCCGGCTGACCAGCGCTCCCTTGAGGTTCCTGACGCCGAACTCCTCAGCGAGCTCGGAAGTCACCTCCTGAATGCTCACCCCAAGCCAGCCCCGGACCACTTTTTTGTATTTAACCAGGCTATCCATAACCTGACGGGCCATGCTGCTCGGCACCGCAAATCCGATCCCCTGATAGCCCCCTGTCCGCGAGATGATGGCGGTATTGATACCGACCAGTTCGCCCCGGACATTGAGCAGCGCTCCCCCGGAATTGCCGGGATTGATGGCTGCGTCGGTCTGGATAAAATCTTCATAGTCGGCAATACCGACATTGGCCCGTCCCACGGCGCTGATCACTCCCATGGTCACCGTCTGGTTCAGCCCGAAGGGGTTCCCGATGGCGAACACGAGCTCGCCGACCTTGAGTTTGTTTGCGTCCCCCCAGGGAAGCGCGGGCAACCCCCGTGCCTCGATTTTGATGACCGCAAGGTCGGTCTTCGGATCGGCCCCAATAAGCGTTGCCTTGAAATCCCGTTTATCGCCCAGCAGGACCTTGATCTCCTGCGCCTTTTCGATCACGTGGTTGTTCGTTATGATGTACCCGTCCTCCGAAACGATGACCCCGGACCCAAGGCTCTGTTCCTTGTGTTCCTTCGGCACATCCTGGCGCGGGAGCTGGTCGCCGAAGAACCGCCGGAAAAGGGGGTCGTCGAAAAAATCGAAGGGAGCTTCATCCCGTGAATTGATGACCCGTGTTGTTGAGATATTGACGACCGAAGGGGTCGATACCGCCGCCACTTCCGACAGCGCCTCGCTCAACTGTGTCAGGGTGTCGACGGATTTGGACGACACCTGACTTTTGGCAGTGAGCTGCGTCATGAGGTCCAAACGCGATGCAAGGAGAAGGCCGACGAAAATCCCGATAACAAGCAGCAATGAAGCCGCGCCATACCATCTCTTTTTGGCTATCATAATGATGCACATCCTCCGGATGAACGCACGGGTCCACAATCAGCGCGGGACCGCAATCAGCAAAACGTATTGTACCAGAAATAAGCAAGGCTTTTCAAGCACTTTTTATGATTGACAAACCGGGTTGTTGAAATATAATAAGCGCCTGAAGCAGGCTGCTGAGCTCTGCGGAAAATCCCCGGTTCCCGGCGCGGTTTGACGGAAACGAAAACTCGTGCCGCGGGACCCGTTCAGCATAGACATGAAGGAGAACAATCGGTGATCAAAACACCTGCCGGAAAAAAAAGTTCCGCCCGTCACCTCGAAAAGCTGGATAAACAGTACCTCTGGCACCCCTTCACCCAGATGCAGGATTGGGCAAAAAGCTCGCAGATCATCGTCGAAAGCGGCAAGGGATGCGTTCTCACCGACATCCGGGGCAAACGGTACCTTGACGGGGTATCATCGCTCTGGGTCACGGTCCACGGCCACCGGAAGAAGGAGCTCGACGCAGCCGTCGTTCGCCAGCTGAAGAAGATCGCCCACTCCACCCTGCTCGGCCTGTCCAACGTACCGGCCGTTCTGCTGGGCGAAAAACTGGTGTCGATCGCTCCCCGGGGGTTGTCAAAAGTGTTCTATTCCGACAGCGGGTCCACGGCCGTTGAGATCGCTCTTAAAATAGCATTCCAGTTCTGGCAGCAGCAGAAACCCGCCTATCGCCAAAAGACCGGTTTTATCTCTCTTGCCGAATCGTACCACGGCGACACCATCGGCTCCGTGAGCGTCGGCGGCATCGACCTCTTCCATGAGCTCTACCGGCCGCTGCTGTTCAAGACCCGCAGGATACCGACCCCCCACTGTTACCGCTGCACCTTTGGCAAAACCTATCCGGGCTGCGAACTGTTCTGCGCGGAGCAGGCCGGCCGGGTGATCCGGAAATATTGCCATGACACCGCGGCCCTCATCATCGAGCCGCTGGTCCAGGGCGCGGCAGGCATGCTCCTGCAGCCTCCGGGATATCTGAGCAGGATCAGGCAACTCTGCACAAAGCACAATATCCTGATGATCGCCGACGAGGTCGCGACCGGATTCGGCAGGACCGGGAAGATGTTTGCCTGCGAACACGAGGACGTCTCTCCCGATATTCTTTGCGTTGCCAAGGGCCTTACCGGCGGGTACCTGCCGCTGGCGGCCACGCTCACGACGAATAAGATATACCAGGGCTTCCTGGGAGAACACCGGGACTTAAGAACATTTTTTCACGGCCACACCTACACGGGAAACCCGCTGGCCTGCGCTGCCGCGATCGCGAACATCGGCCTTTTTCAGACGGAAAGCACCCTGTCGAAGCTCCAGCCCAGGATCGCGTTCCTGTCAAAACAGCTGCTGGCCTTGGGGAAACTGCGGCAGGTGGGAGATGTCCGGCAGAAAGGCTTTATGGTCGGCATCGAACTGGTCATGGACAGGAAGACGAAACAACCCTACCCCCTTGAAGATAAGGCCGGGCTCCGGGTCGTTCTGGAATGCAGAAAGCAGGGGCTCATCATCCGGCCGCTGGGCAACGTCATCGTGCTCATGCCGCCGCTCACGATGTCGAAAAAGGACCTGAAGCGCATGGTGGAGCTCGTGTACGCCGCCATAGAGAGGACCACGGTCGGATGAGCAGACAGGCCTGAACGGTCTTAGCGGGACCAGTGAACAGTCCGGATATCGGGAGCGTGCTCATCCCCGGTTTTCTCATCAGATGGCTGCGTTCAGTTGCCTTTTTCTTCGCCCTGTTCGGTCGCCGGGGGCTGCTTACCGGCCTCGTCCATGAACTTGTTCAGGGCCTTGATGGCCTGTCCCGCCTTCTTTCCCCGTTGCGCCTGCTTTTCCTGCACTGCCTCGATCTTGTTCCCTGCCATCGTGAACAGATGCGCCACATCCTTCCCGTGGACCATGACAAGGTATACCAGAAAGAGGCAGCCCAGGGCGACTTGGGTCGCCGGCAGGAATTTCTCGCGTCCTTTGAATAGGCCCGTCTTGTTGATGGCAAACAGGATGCCGAGCCAGGCAAACACCACAAAAAAGGTCATGAGCAGCCTGGTGAAGAATGTCATCTTGTGAGCAGGCTCCTCGCGGAGCGCCACCTGCGAAGGAACGATGTTCGTCTGAGGTTGGGTCTGCGACTGGACCTGGTCCTGTTTTTCCACAGCAGTCGTATTTACCACTGTAGCACGATACTTCTCCGGCACAGACTCCAGCTTGTCGACAAAGCTGATTACCCCCTCCTCATTAACATACTGGTAGATATCGGCAAACGCAGGGCGAGCGCCGAAACCGGACAGAACAAGGAAAAGAAGAGCATACAGCGCTACCTGTTTCAGCATGGGCGGGAAACTCCCTATTGGTCAAGAGATTTGGAATGAAAGCGCTATTGTAGTAAACTATGCGAGTCTTTGTCAAGAATGATTATCACTCGCGACTGCCGGTCAGGTCCGCCCCTTGCACTCTCCGGGGGATTGGTATACCATGGCGCTCATCATGAATAAAAAACAGCTCATCAGCTGGTGCCTCTTCGACTTTGCCAACTCAAGCTACTCCGCCGTCATCGTTGCGGTCATCTTTCAGGTTTACTATATCAATGTCATTGTCGGGAACACGGACGGCCAAGGCGACCTCTGGTGGGGACGGGCGATCTCCCTGAGCATGCTGGTCGTGTCCCTCACTTCGCCCTTTCTTGGCGGCATCGCGGACTATGCCGGTCGCGGGAAGCGGCTCCTCGCCGTGTACACCTTCACCTGTATCATTGCCGTGACGGGTTTATCGCTGCTCACCCCCGGCGCCGCAGTGCTCGGTTTTTTTCTCATCGTCCTGGCCAACCTCGGCATGGAAGGCGGGCTCGTATTTTACAACTCATTCCTTCCCCGGATCGCGCCAAAGGAGTATCAGGGCAGGGTCTCGGGGTGGGGCTTCAGCGTCGGCTATGCAGGCTCCATCCTTTCCCTGCTCATTGCCCTGCCGCTGGCAAGGACCGGGAGTCTCTATCTTATCTGGCCCATGGTCGCCCTTTTCTTTGCCCTCTTCTCGTTGCCGGCATTTTTGTTCCTGCCCCGCGATGCTCCGGTCGCGGTCTCGCCCTTCCAGGCCGGCCTCAGGGGTTTCCAGCGTGCCAAGGCCACCCTGAAGGAACTCCTGCGGCAGCGTGAAACACGAAAATTTCTGCTGGCCTACTTCATCTATGAGGATGGGGTCAATACGGTCATCATATTTTCAAGCAGCCTTGCAGCCACGACCTTTGGCTTCAACCAGGGCGAGCTGATCGGGCTCTATCTGGCGGTCCAGGTCACGGCACTGGTTGGCGCATTGCTCCTTTCAAAACCCACCGATATCTGGGGGCCTAAAAAAGTGGTTGTCCTTTCCCTGCTCCTCTGGACATTGGTTGCCGTGGCTGCCTTCTTCGCCCAGACAAAGCCCCAGTTCTGGATGGTCGCCTGCACCGCGGGCCTTGGCCTCGGCAGTGTGCAGGCCGGTACGCGTGCTTTCTTCACCCAGTTCGTCCCCAGCGGCAAAGAAGCGGAATACTTCGGGGTCTACGCTCTGGTCGGGAAATCCTCGGCCATCGTCGGACCGCTGGTCTTCGGTATGATCTCATCAACTTTCAAGAGTCAGCGTCCGGCCATCCTGTCCATTGCAGCTTTTTTTGTCATCGGCCTGGTTCTGCTCAGCAGGGTCAAAGGCGGCGGTCCCAATAAAGCCGGGTTACCCAGCCTATGAGCTTCTTTTTGCCCCTTCTGATAAAAAGTCTTTTTTCTTGACAAAACGGGATGTTCTCTATATAATTCGAGACTTACAGCCCCCGGAGCAGCTAAAATGGCTATGAAGATCAATGACATACCGCCAGAGGGGCTTACCCTGGAGCTTGCCCACAAGCTCGATCTGTTCGACAAAGGGATAGCATCAACAGCGTTTACGGCAGTGCTGAGCTTCAAACCGTCGGGAGCGGGGTTGCTTCATGTTGCAGGCCGGATACAAGCCGAACCGCTGCTCGAATGCAGCCGTTGCCTGAAATCTTTTCCCTACAGGATCGATGCCGAAGTGGGCGTTGAACTGGCGCCGGCGAGTACCGCGGAGTCCGCGACTGATCATGAACTCGCCCGGTCAGAGCTTGATACGGAATTTTATCAGGGCGAGGAGGTCGAGCCCGTTGCCATTATCAAGGAACAGCTGCTCATCGCCGTTCCCCTGGCGCCGCTTCATGATGCAAACTGCAAAGGTCTCTGCCCCCAATGCGGCAGGGACCTCAATGAAGCAGGGTGCGACTGCAAGCGTGATGATCAAGGAACATTCGGGGCCTTTTCCGCACTAAAGGACATATTCAAAAAATAGAAGGAGCACGAGAGAACCATGGCTAATCCAAAACACAAAACATCCAAGTCACGCAGAGACAAAAGACGCACGCATAAACACCTCGACGCCCCAAGTCTCACGGTCTGCCCGCAGTGTCAGGAGGTCAAAAAACCTCACCACGCCTGCATCTCCTGCGGCACCTACAATGGCCGCGAGGTCATCGCTGTCCAGCAGATCTAACGGTCGTGCGCTCAAAGGCAAAGGGATAATACTGTATTCTTGGTATACCTCTTTGCCTTTTATATTGTAGGGAGTCCGTATGAAGATCGCTGTTGATGCTATGGGTGGGGACAATGCGCCCCATGCCGTTGTTGCCGGTGCTGTCCAGGCGGCAAAGGAATTCGGCGTCGGCATCATCCTTGTGGGGATCGAGCAGGTAATCCGGGAAGAGCTCAGCAAACATCACCACGCGAAAGCGCTTCCGCTGGAAATACGGAATGCCACCGAGGTGGTGGACATGCTCGATTCGCCCGCCACGGTCTTCCGCAGGAAAAAAGACTCTTCGATCCGTGTCGCCAACGAGCTCGTCAAGAGCGGTGAAGCGGTCGCGGTGATCAGTGCGGGGCATACCGGCGCGGCCATGGCCACCTCGCTCTTCGTCCTCGGCAAGCTTGAGGGGATCGAGCGGCCGGCGATCGCCACGATCATGCCGACCATGAAAGGCGCCTGCATCATTCTGGATGTGGGCGCGAATGTGGACTGCAAGCCGAACCACCTCCTGCAGTTCGCTATCATGGGCGAGGTCTACTCGAAATACCTCCTGAAGAACCTGAACCCCCGGGTGGGCCTGCTTTCCATCGGTGAAGAAGCGACCAAGGGGAATGAACTGACGAAGGAAGCGTTCAAACTCCTGACCGAAACTTCGCTCAACTTCATCGGCAATGTAGAAGGCCGCGACGTCATGAGCGGCAACGCCGATGTCGTGGTCTGTGACGGCTTCATCGGCAATGTGGTGCTCAAGATCTCCGAAGCCGTTGCCGAGACTATCGGGCTCATGATCCGCGAGAATATCGGCGACAATCTGATCCGGAAGCTCGGCTATTTCATGATGAGGCCGGCCTTTCGGTCGCTCAAAAGCCGCATTGACTACGCTGAATACGGCGGCGCGCCCCTCATCGGCATCAACGGCATCAGCATCATCAGCCACGGCCGGTCCTCTGACCGGGCGATCAAGAATGCCATCCGCGTTGCCGCGGAGCTTGCAAAGAGCGAGGTCAACAAGCACCTCCACGAGGACATCGAAAAGAATATGGAGCTTGCGAAGGCAAAATGATCCACGCGCGGATAACAGGAACGGGCTCGTTCGCCCCAAAAAAGATCATCACCAACCAGGATCTGGAAAAGCTCGTTGATACGAACGACGCCTGGATCACCGAGCGCACGGGTATCAAGGAACGCCGGATAGCGGAAAAGGGCCAGACCACGTCCGACCTTGCCTATGAAGCAGGCAAGAAAGCGCTGAAAGCCGCGGGGATCGGGGCACTGGATCTGGACCTCATTCTGGTGGCCACGATGACGCCGGACACCATCCTGCCGAGCATGGGATGCGTGCTGCAGGAAAAGCTCGGCGCGAAAAAAGCCGCGGCCTTTGACATTGCCGCGGCCTGTTCAGGGTTCATCTACGGCATGTCCATTGCCGACGCGTTCATCAAGTCCGGTGCGTACAAAAACATCCTCCTCGTAGGAGCCGAGATCCTGTCGCGGTTCACCGACTGGGAAGACCGCACGACCTGCATCCTCTTCGGCGATGGGGCGGGAGCGGTCGTGATACAGCGGCATGCAGGCAAGCGCGGCATCCTTTCAACGCATCTTCATTCCGATGGCTCGTTCGGAGACCTGCTCCACGTTCCGGCGGGCGGCGCCTCACACCCGCCGTCCCACGAAACCATCCGCAAGCGGATGCACTTCATCCGCATGAAAGGCAACGAAACCTTCAAAGCCGCGGTACGGGCGCTCGAAGGCGTTGCTCAGGAAGCGCTGGAACACAACAAGGTAAAACCGGAAGATATCGACTTTCTCATTCCGCACCAGGCAAACCTGCGGATCATCCAGGCCATGGCGCAGCGCCTGAATATGCCCATGGAAAAGGTCGTGCTCACGCTTCCTAAGTATGGGAATACGTCGGCGGCCTCAATCCCCATGGCGCTGGACGAAGCGGTCCGCGACGGCAGAATCAGGGAAAACCACCTCCTCCTGTTCGAGGCCTTCGGCGGCGGCCTGACCTGGGCCTCCGCGCTCGTGCGGTGGTAAGGATGCGCCTTTTTTTATAGAATTTATCTGGGTTCATATATTATATAAAAATTTTACGGTAATCCGGAGGATGGAATGGACTATTTGTTGACAGAGGACCAGATCATGATACGCGATCTCGCACGGCAGATCGCGGTTGAGAAGATCGTGCCGGTGCGGGCCGAACTGGATGAACAGAACAAGTTCCCGACGGACATCATGAAGGCAATGGCCCAGGCGGACCTCTTCGGTATCTATATTCCCGAAGAATACGGCGGCCTCGGCAAAAAGAGCTTCGAGCTCTATATCGCCATCGAGGAAATATCGAAGGCCTGCCTCGGTGTTTCCACCAGCTACGCGGCCAATGCCCTCGGCACGTACCCCATTCTGCTCCATGGTTCCGATGCGCAGAAGAAAAAGTATCTGCCCGACATCGCGTCGGGAAAGAACCTCGCGGCCTTCGGCCTTACCGAGGCGAACGCCGGCAGCGACGCCAGCGGCGTACAGACCACGGCCAAGCTCGAAGGAAATGAATATGTCCTGAACGGCACGAAACAGTGGATCACGAACGGCGGCGAGGCCCAGGTATACACCGTCATCGCCATCACCGATAAATCCAGGGGCGCCCGCGGCGCCTCGTGCTTTATCGTTGAAAAAGGCACGCCCGGATTTACCTTCGGCAAAAAAGAGAACAAGATGGGCATCCGCGCATCATCAACGACCGAGCTCATCTTCAATAACTGCCGCATTCCCAGGGAAAACCTGATCGCCAGGGAAGGGCTGGGATTTATCGTGGCCATGAAGACCCTCGACTGCTCCCGGGCAGGCGTGGGGGCCCAGGGCGTGGGCGTGGCCCAGGGCGCCATCGACGAGTGCATCAAGTTCGCCAAAGGCCGGGTCCAGTTCGGCCAGCCCATCACCTCCTTCCAGGCCATTCAGCACATGCTTGCCGACATGCAGACCCAGACCGAAGCGGCACGTGCGCTGGTCTACGCCGTTGCCCGCATGATGGACAGCGGGGCCAAGGACTTTTCCCGCGCTTCCGCCATGGCAAAGCTCTTCGCAACTGATACGGGCATGAAGGTCACCACTGACGCGGTCCAGATCATGGGCGGTTCGGGCTACATGAAAGAGTACCCCGTCGAGAAGATGATGCGCGACGCGAAGATCCTCCAGATCTATGAGGGAACGAACCAGATCCAGCGCAACGTCATCGCCCTCGACATGATCAAGGAAGCAACGAGGCAGAAATAAACAGGGGGCAGCGGAGGACAGACGCTAAAACCCTTCGCAGCTGCCCTCTTTCGGAGAACATTCCATGCATATCATCGTTCTGGTCAAACAGGTCCCGGACACCTCAGAAGTGAAGATCAACCGGGAAACGAACACGCTCATCCGCGACGGCGTCCCAAGCATCATCAATCCCTTTGATATGTTCGCCATTGAAGAGGCGCTTCGGTTGCGCGAGCAGCATGGCGGCAAGGTAACGGCCATAACCATGGGCCCGCCGCAGGCCGCTGATGCGCTCAAAGAGGCCGTGGCCATGGGCGTTGATGAGGTCGTCCTGTTTTCCGACCGGGCCTTTGCCGGAGCCGATACGTGGGCCACCTCCTATACCCTTGCCCAGGGAATAAAAAAACTCGGCTCCTACGACCTCGTTATCGCAGGAAAACAGGCAATCGACGGCGATACGGCCCAGGTCGGCCCCGAGACCGCGGACATGCTCGGCATTCCCTTCATCGCCTACATCAAGAAAATAAAGGCCATAGCCGACGGCAAAATGACCGTAGAGCGCATGATGGACGATGGGTACGATGTGGTGGAGTCCTCTCTCCCGGCGCTGATAACCGTGGTCAAAGAGATCAACCAGCCGCGGCTGCCCTCGCTCAAGGGCAAAATGAAAGCCAAAAACCTCAAGGTCACGACCCTGACTGCCAAGGATATCAATGCTGACGAGAACATGCTCGGGCTCAAGGGTTCACCCACGAAGGTCGTTCGGATATTCCCGCCTGCTCCTCGCGGCCAGCGGGAGATCCTTTCCGGAACGATCGAACAGCAGGTCGGGCAGGTCGTGAAAAAGTTGAAAGAGCAGGCGTTGGTGTAAACCGGGAAGGTAGGAAGTTAAGAAGTTAAGAGGGTAGGAAAAATCACTTACCTTCCCAACTTCATACCTTCGTGGTTTTAATAGGAGTAAAACGTGAGCATGCAAGTCATTTCAAATACCTGCACCGGCTGCGAGATCTGTGTCTCCTCCTGCCCCTTTGGCGCCATCGAGATGCGCGACGGCAAGGCCTTTATCACCGAAAGCTGCACCCTGTGCGGCGCGTGCATCGAGGCCTGCGAATTCAAAGCCATCGAACGAACCGGCGAAGAGGCCGCTGCAGCAGCAAAGGACCTCTCGGCGTTCAACGGCGTCTGGGTCTTTGCGGAACAGCATAAGGGTGGCATCTCAAGCGTAACGCTTGAGCTCCTCGGAGAAGGAAGAAAGCTGGCTGACAAACGTCAGACAAAACTTTCAGCCGTATTCATCGGCCACGGCATCAAGGACAAGGCCAGGGACCTCATTGCCCACGGAGCTGACATCGTCTACCTGGCCGATGACCCGGCCCTGAAGGATTTTAACGACGATTCCTACAGCGCCGTGCTCACCACCCTCGCAACACTCCATAAACCCGAGATCATCCTGGCCGGCGCAACGGCGATCGGCCGTTCGTTCATTCCGAAGGTCGCAGCCGGGCTCTATGCCGGACTTACGGCGGACTGCACCGTGCTCGATATTGATCCCGGGACCGGCAATCTTCTCCAGACCCGGCCTGCCTTCGGCGGCAACATCATGGCCACCATCGTTTCTCCCAACCACCGGCCGCAGATGGCGACGGTCAGGCACAAGGTCATGAAGCCGGCTCCCCGCGATGACGCCCGCACCGGCGACATTATCGAGGTGAAATTCACGCAGACCGGCGCTGTCCGCACCAGGGTCATACAGACGGTGGAAGAACTGAGCGAAACCGTCAATATCTGCGAAGCGAATATTATTGTGGCCGGCGGCCGCGGCATGGGCGGCGTCAAGAACTTTCATCTCCTTGAGGAACTGGCCAAGGTCCTTGGCGGCGCTGTTGCCGCAACGCGCGGCGCCGTGGATGAAGGCTGGATCCCCTATTCGCACCAGGTGGGCCAGACCGGCAAGACCGTTTGTCCCAAGCTCTATATCGCGTGCGGCATATCCGGCGCCATCCAGCACGTGGCAGGCATGCAGTCGTCCGATGTCATCGTCGCAATCAACAAGGACCCCGACGCGCCCATCTTCAGCGTTGCCACCTATGGCATCGTGGGCGACGTTCTGGAGGTCCTGCCGGTCATGATCAGGAAGTTCAAGGAACTACGGGGCTAATTATGAAAATCGCATTCCTCTTTCCCGGCCAGGGCTCGCAGTACGTGGGCATGGCCAAGGAATTCCATGATAACTTCGCGGAATCCCGCGAGGTTTTCGAAGCCGCGAGCTCGGTACTTGGCTTCGACCTTGCGCACCTGTGCACCCAGGGCCCGGTCGAGAAACTGAATCTCACGGAGAATACCCAGCCAGCCATCCTTGCGTCGAGCATCGCCATGCTGAAGCCGCTCGAGCGCCGGGGGGTCGCTGCCGTCGTTGCCGCAGGCCATAGTCTCGGCGAATATACAGCCATCACCTGTGCCGGGGGCCTGACCCTCAGCGACGCCGTGGCGCTCGTGCAAAAGCGCGGCCGCTATATGCAGGAGGCCGTTCCTGAAGGCGCCGGACTCATGGCGGCCATTCTCGGCATGGATCGGCAGGACGTAGAAAAAACTTGCCTTGACGCGTCCAAAAATGGTATAGTTGCCCCTGCAAATTACAACTCGCCGGGCCAGATCGTTATTGCCGGCGAAAAAAAAGCCGTGGAAGCGGCCATGGAACTTGCCAAAGCCCGCGGTGCAAAGAAAGTGGTGCCGCTTGCGGTAAGCGTACCTTCACATTGCGCCATGATGCGGACGGCTGGCGACCGGCTGGCAAAAGAACTGGAGACCATCAGCATCAGCGATCTCACGATACCGATCGTCAATAATGCTGATGCGCGCTACGTGCAGAAAGCTTCGGACCTGAGACCTTCGCTCATCAAGCAGATCAGCGCTCCTCTCTTTTGGGAAGACTCGATCAAGCTTATGACAGCCGACGGCGTGGACACGTTCATTGAAGTGGGTCCCGGCAAGATACTTTCCGGCTTGGTAAAACGGATCGCCAAAGAAGCAAAGATCCTGAATGTTGAAGATCAGAAGAGCCTGAACGATACGCTGCATGCTATCGGCGTTTCATAGCAGTCTGGCAGACATCCGACCAAGGCTGCTCAAAAAAAACAACCCGGGGCAAAGACAGAGCACCCCGCACAACCCGGCAGGAGCGATCGCATGAGCTTGAACGGCAAAATAGCACTGGTCACGGGCGCAGCACAAGGCATCGGACGGGACATTGCACTGGCGCTCGCAACGGACGGAGCTGACGTCGCCATCTGCGATGTAAACCTCGAAGCAGCCCGGAAAACAGCAGCGGACATCGAAGCGCTCGGCAGAAAATCGCTTTCACTCAAAGCGAACGTGGCGGCTTCAGCCGAAGTTACCGCCATGATCGACCAGGTCGTCGAGAAGTTCGGCAGGATCGATATCCTGGTGAACAATGCCGGCATCACCCGCGATGGGCTTATCCTCAGAATGAAGGATGAAGACTGGGACCTGGTGCTCAGCGTCAACTTAAAAGGCGCGTTCCTCTGCACGAAGTCAGCGCTCAAGTATATGACCAGGCAGCGCGGCGGCACGATCATCAATATCGCCTCGATCGTGGGCGCCATGGGCAATGCAGGCCAGGCGAACTATGTGGCGTCCAAAGCCGGTCTCATCGGGCTTACCAAGACTATCGCCCGGGAATATGCGAATCGCGGCATCACCGCCAATGCCGTTGCCCCCGGCTTCATCGAAACTGCCATGACGCAGGCCCTGTCCGAAACGGTCAGGACGGAGCTGGCGAAGCAAATCCCTCTGGGCAAGCTCGGCACCCCAGCTGATGTTGCAAATGCGGTCAGGTTCCTTGCATCACCCTGGGCCTCGTACATATCCGGTCAGGTCATCCATGTGAACGGCGGCATGTATATGTAGTTCCGTGTGACCCATGAAATGCATCACGTTTGAGAAGCATGGTTTAATTTTATCAAGGACATAATCACAGGAGGAAGACAATGGCAGAGATAGAAGCAAAGGTAAAAAAGATCATTTCTGAGCAGCTCGGCGTTCCGGAAGCGGATGTGAAGCCCGAGGCCTCGTTCGTCAACGACCTCGGCGCCGACTCGCTCGATACCGTGGAACTCGTGATGGCGCTCGAGGAAGAATTCGGCGTTGAGATCCCGGATGAGGATGCGGAAAAGATAGCGACCGTGCAGAACGCGATCGACTATGTCAAGGCAAAGAAGTAACGCACAGGAACATCGCGAGCCAATCCGTCCCAAAAATCCAAAAAGCCAGAAGACCTCTCCCGCAGCTGTGAGAACAGGTTTTTTGGCTTTTCGGATTTATTA
>JANPMZ010000033.1:0-8977 GCA_031427195.1 Nitrospirota bacterium | reverse complement strand
CCGCCCGACCGCGGCGGTCGGCGGCAGCTCAGGCATTCCGCAGGCCTTGCGAGTTGCGCGGTCCACCATGACCCGCGGATTGTCCCGGAAGGCTTCGCAGATAAGCTCCTGGCTCAATTTACCCGAGTTCAGGTACAGGTGACCATACCCCGGCACCGGGACCATCTCCCAGCGCTTCTCCCTGAAAGGCTTCGGGTTCGTGCGGCCCATATACGACCAGGGGCCGTCCGTTGCCGCTGCGCCCATCGTATGTCCGGCATGACCTGCTTCCGAGGCCGGAGCGCGCTCGTTTCGGTCCTGCGTCTCCGTTTGCATCCCGGGCATTCCGGG
Organism: Nitrospirota bacterium; assembly: GCA_031427195.1. Taxonomy (GTDB): domain Bacteria; phylum Nitrospirota; class UBA9217; order UBA9217; family UBA9217; genus GWC2-56-14. Next base: position 8,647 of record JANPMZ010000033.1, on the reverse strand, counting down.
GGCCATCGCGCCGTGGTCGGGTTTCCGCTCAGCGCGGCCCGCGGCGCAGGAAACTGTTCCGAGCGCAGTCAACAGCATCAGCGCCGTTATGGAGGTCTTCGCTCTCATGGTTAATGTCCTCCGCCCGCAGGGCCGATGTCCTGCATGTTATGCTCCAGGTTCAGAATGGACCTGCCCTCCCCGACGGTCTCGTTGATTGTCGCGTCAAAGGCGAAGCTGAGCCCCACGAGGAACTCATGTTCCGCGTCAACGCCCGTTGCCAATGCCAGGTCGCCCCGGTTCTTTCGGTAAATATACTGTGCAGTGAAGTCCACGCCGCTGCCCAGGCGGTAGAGATAATTCGGCGCCACGGCAAAGGACGAGGCGTCGTTGAAACCATCGTACTTTTTCCACCCTGCCGCCACACCGGCAAACCAGCGGGTCTGGAGATAGGGACGGTGGCCGTAGCGCACTGCTGCCGCGACTGCCGTGTTCTTCGCGCGGCTGCGTTCGACCTGCGACAAAAGCGAGAGCACGTCCGCGCCCTGGTCCACGATCCCCTGCAGGTCGAGCACCACGGTCTTTTCCGGGTTGTTGCTCAGGTTGTACGTGACTGCCGCAATCAGGGCTGTCTTCGTATCCTTGGGCGAGGTCCCCATGGCATCGAGGCGCTGGCGGTCCAGGGTGAAGCCGGAAAACCGGATGCCCCGATCGAACTTTATGGCTTCCGGAACATCGTAGGCAAACGTCAAGCTCCCGCCGTTGAAGTCGCTGCTCGATATTCCCGGGTTGTTCACGAGATCGGCGGGGTCGGTCTCGGTCCGCGCCAAGAGCGCACCGCCGACCATCCAATATGGCCTGAACCAGTATGTCCCGCGCACCAGACCGCCGAAGATCTGGTATTCGTCGGCCCGGGCGTTCGACTGCCCGTTTGCGACGTGGGTGTATGCCAGAAGGTCCTCGTCCCGCACTGTGGGGAACGAGATGAGCGTATTGGTCAGACGCGTGCGGCCGAACAGGAGTTCATATCGTTTCCCGCCGATGCCCGCGTGGAGCTGGTGCAGATACACGTTGTCCTTAAGGTCCGTATCGTCGTCGGGGATCTTCAGCCCGAACACGGCGAAACCGTAGTCGTTGTCGGTGAATAGATACTTGCTGAACCCGAAGAGCAGGCTGCTGTCGGACAGGTTCTGAGCATAGTGGTTGCTTGCGTTGCCGACCCGCGGGTCTTCGCGCAGAAAATCGGTCGTGACCAGCATTTTGCCGCCGAAATTTATTTCGGGCGAAACTTTCGGATCGAGCTCCAGCGCATGAGAAGGTGCGCAGACGGCAAGGAGCGGCAAAACCCAGCACAGCATCCGAATGGTTCGCATGATATTCTCCTCACGAAATCACTTTATTGGTTGAGCGAATAGGAGGGCACATAGGGCACCTCGCCCATGTCCTCGTACTCCAGCATAGTGATCATGCCGCCGGGGTAGATGCCGCTGTTCATGGACTGGAGCTCCTTGTGGTCGTGGAAGTCCCAGAACCCCGGGTTGTCACCGTACACAACGATATCCAAGGTCTTTCCCGGCGTGACGGGCACCGTGTTCACCCGCTTGATATATGGGAGCGGGTTCCCGTCCTCGGCCACAACAAAGAACTGGTGGCCATGCAGGTGCATGTGATGGTCGGCTACTCCGCCGTTGATCAGCCGGATGCGGATGTACTCTCCCTGCTTGATCTTGAGGTGGCCATGTTCCCCCACGGTGGCGGGATAGGACTTGCCGTTGATGGCGAAGAAGGTGGGCCTGAGCTGCGGCGCCTCGGCGTTCCCCCGCGTATAGGGAGGCCTCCAGCCGTCCTCGATGGCCTTCAGGAACGCCTGGTAGCGCGGGAAGAAGGCGTGGGTGATGGGCGTCAGCCTGCGGCTCTCCATCAGTTTGTTCACGCGTTTCATGCCCCGGAGCAGCTCGTTGATGGATTTCCGGCTGAAGTTGACGTCGAACGCCTCCAGCACCAGCACGTAGTCCCGCGTGTACGGAAACATCTTGCGGATGGGGTCATCGGGCGTGTCGATGATGAACGCGCCGTGGAGCGCCGTCGGCATGTGGAGCGGCGTGCCCCAGTGGCAGTGGTAGAACCGCGTGCCGTGGGGCCTGGCCTGGAAGCGGTACACGAAGGTTTCGTCGGGGTGAATGGGGTCCTGGCTTACCATGGGCACGCCGTCCATGGTGTAGATGAGGTCCACGCCGTGCCAGTGGATGGTGTGCATCTCCTCGGTGTTGTTCCGCACGTTCACCTTGATCCAGTCGTTCTCCTGCACCCGGAACACCGGGCCCGGGACCTGGCCGTTGAAGGCGAAGACCGGGAACTTCACCCCCGGCAACAGTTCATGCTCCACGAGTTCGAAGGTAAGATCGAACTCACGGTACGGAACTGCGTCGTCGGGCGGCGCGCCGGGCGGATTCGTCTTCGCGCCGAGCATGCTGTGCCCCGGCATGTACATCATCGAACCCTGTCCGCCCGGGTACCCGTGCGGCGGGGTCACACCATAGGCCTCCGGCCCCACGCGGGGGGAAGCGGCAGCAGCGGTTGCAATACCCGCCGCCAGCGTGCCGCCAGCCGCCAAAGCCGCCTTGCGCAGAAAAGCCCGGCGGGAGAGCGGCGGTGATGGTGGTGGCGCTTCCGGCGCGACCGCAGGATCCTGCTTTCTCTTTTTGCTCCCTGTATTTGTGCCCATTTAAAATTCCTCCTACCGCATCTCCCCATGGTCCCCAGCGGGGGCAACGAGAGACTGTGCAAGATTCAGATGCCGTGTTCCTTCTTCGACAAGCTTTTATTTGACGGATTTGTGCGACGTCAGGAAATAGGGGTGCTGCGACGCGGCACCTGCTCTTTGAGAGCACGGTAACGTGAAATAATCGACGACATGCCATCGATCGTCTTCTGACAGGTCTTCTCCAAAACCTCTCACAACTCTTATTGTAGCATTTACTATTTTACTGTGAAGCGGATTGGACGGGAGGTTGGTGGCCCTGAAAAAATCGTGCGCGGCACAGCATCATTTCCCGATCTTCTGGAGCCGGCTCTTTGCGATATCAGACTCTTTGGTCCCGGGGTGCTCCACGATGACCTTGTTCAGGGCTTCCCGGGCCTTTGCATTGTTCTTTTCGCTCAGGTAGGACAGGCCGATCTTGAGCTTTGCTCCGGCAACCTTGTCACTCTTGGGGTAGGTGTTTATGACCTTGGTGAAGGCGTCGATGGCTTTGTTGAATTCCTTCAGTGAATAGCGGCATTCGCCGATCCAGTACTGGGCATTATCAGTCTGGCTCGCATCGGGAAATTGCACGAGGTAGTTCTGAAACCCGGCAAGCGCGAGTTCGAAGTTACCTTTATCGTAATCGACCTTGGCCTGGCGGTAGGCTTCTGAAGGCTCGACCCTGGCTGCAGGCCGTTGTTCTTTTACCGTTGCCGAAGCCGCCGAGGCCACAGCGCCGGCCGCCTGCGCCTTCATCCTGGCATCAAGGTCGTCAACGCGAGCCGCCAGCTCGGAGAGCTTAAAGCCGCGATCGTCGATCTTCTGCGCAAGGTCGGAAATGCGGTAATTGTTCTCCTCCAGCTTGCCCTGGACCAGCTGGATGTCCATCGAGAGCTGATCGAAGCGGGCGCCTGCATCGGCCACGGCCTTCTCCACGTCGTTTGCGCTCTTTGCAGACTTTTCTGCGGCATCAGCCCGTTTTTCCGCAGACTCAAGCCGTTTTTCGGTGGCAGCCTGCCGCTTCTGCAGGTCCTGCACGGTGAACTCAACGGCCCTGGTGCCGGTCCGCATATCAGAGAGCTCGGAGCGGGTCTTCACGAGCTCCGCCTGGGGCGCACAGGCTGCCGCGAGAAGGAGAACGGAGATGGTCACTGTTTTTTTTATCATCATGGCAAACGCTCGGGAACGGTCGTGAATAAGTACAGGCGGCGCTCTGCGGCGCCGCCTGTGCGGGTATACTGCCAAGGTCACTGCGCGACGAGCTCGTCCCGTCTGTTCTTCTGCCAGCATTCTTCGGTCTGCTCGCTGCAGACCGGTTTTTCCTTGCCGTAACTGATGAGCGAGCTCCGGCTCGACGCAATACCGAGGTCCGTAAGATATTTCTTGGCTGCGGCGGCGCGCCGCTGACCGAGCGCCTGGTTGTACTCGATAGTGCCGCGCTCATCGCAGCTCCCTTCGATCCTGACCTTCGCTTTCGGGTTCGCCTTGAGCCATTCAGCATTGGCCTTCATCACCGGACGCGCATCATCACGGATAAAGGACTGGTCGAAGTCAAAATAGATCGGTTTGAGACCCGCCCCGGCTGCGGCAGCAGCGCGTTCGCCGGCCGCGGCCTCTTCACGGGCCTTGGTTTCTGCTGCTGCAGCGGCGGCAGCACGCTCCTTTTCAGCATTGGCCTGCGCCAGCGCTTCAGCTTTAGCAGCCTCTGACTGCTCGGGTGCTACCGAGGGCGCAGGCTGCGCTTCGGGAACAGCAGTAACTTCGGCGCTCTTGGGACAACCCCAGAGAGCGAACATGCTTACGAACAGGATAAGTACAAAAGATAACACAGTGCTGGTCTTAAAACGATTCCTCATGGCAATTCCTCCTTTAGAAACAACATTTATTTTTCTCTTGCTTGGATTAGAAAACCATCTGAAATAATCTGTCCTGCTCCCTGCATGAACCTGCATAAGCATCGAAGGAAACATAGCATATTACCAAAACCTTGTCAACATTTCTTGGTTTTCCGCGGTTGGTCTCCCGGTATACACCGAGTCAGACAGGTTTTTTTTGTCATCATCCTCTGTTCAGGAAACTCATTCCCGAACCTGGTTGCCTACCAGCGGTTCTCGTGCACCCGCGACGCGTCGAAGCGGTCCCCGGCCTTTTTTTCCTCAGCGGGAAAACCGAGGGGGACCAGGGAAAAGGGAACGACCTGCGCGGGAAGGTCGAGCAGTGCGCGCATATTCACCACGCGGTCCGCCGTGGGGTAAACGCCGCACCAGACCGCGCCAAGCCCCTTGGCATGGGCCGCGAGCAGGATGTTTTCGGTCGCTGCCGCGCAATCCAGGACCCAGTATCCCTGGTGCTTCTCGATCGTCGGGTCGCCGCAGACCAGGATCGCAGCCGAGGCGTGCTTCAGCATGGCGGCATAAGGATGGAACTTCGGGATCCCTTCAAGCAGGGCGCGGTCGGTCAGGACCACAAAATGCCAGGGCCGTTCGTTCCCGGCCGAAGGCGCACACATGGCCGCCTCCAGGACCTCCTGGATCAGTTCACGCGAAACCTGCTTGGACGTATACATCCTGATGCTTTTCCGGGTCAGGAGAACATTCATGGCATCCATCATTGATACTCCTTTCATTGGTAAAGCCCCCTCACCTTTATCCTCTCCCCCGAGGGGAGAGGGTAGGGTGAGGGGTTTTTGGTTTGCCATTGTGTTGACTTCACCGGCAGGGATGTTTCTTTTCGTAAACAGCCATTTACAGCCATTGCTGCCGAACCATCTCCTCCACACTCCGGTGAAAGTCCTCCTGCGGCTTCCAGTTGAGCAGCTCTTTTGCCCTGACAGGGTCGAACAGGATGTCCGAGGACAGGTAGCGCACGTAGTTGCTCAGGCTGAGCTTCTCGCCGAACAGTCCGAAGAAAAGATCAAGACACCGCGCAGGCCCCTGCATCAGAAGCGGCGGGACGGGAAGGATCCTGAACTTTGTATCCGACGCATCGGCAATGGCCTTGAAGAAATCGAACCAGCTGTGATGCAAGCCGTCGGTGATGTTGAAGACCTGGCAAACGGCGCGGGGCCGCGTTCCCGCAATACAGATGGCCGCAGCAACATCATTAACGTGCACGAAGGGGGCCGCATGCAGGCCGTTACCGATGAACGGAAAGCCGATGGGGCCGAGGCGCCGCACCAAGGAGACCAGGCTTTTCAGATAGCGTGAACCCGGGCCGTAGACTATGCCGGGCCTGATGACGACCGATGCGGCATTGCACTGGTCGGCAAGAATCTTCTCACCGGTCCGCTTGTACCAGGTGTAATGATCATCCAGCTCCACCGCTGGCTTCGTATCCTCCGTAGCCGGCGCCTGTGACGGGATCCCGGCAACGCTTATGGAACTGATGAACACGATCCGTTCAATGCCCGCCTGCGAGAGCTCGTCCACGACCCACTCCAGTGCCCGCACGTTCATTTCGGCCGCTTGGCGCGACGTGTTCCGGATCTCGCCGAGGTGATATACGACATCCATGCCTTCCATGGCATCGAGGAGCGACGACGGATCGCGCAGGTCTCCGCGATACAGCGTTACGCTTTTGCCCTGAAGACGGCGAGGGAGTTCCCGCTGCCTCGAAAAAAGCCGAACGACCTGTCCCTGCTTCAGAAGGAGCTCGACGACCCGACTGCCGATAAATCCCGTGCCGCCGGTAACCAGTGCCCTCATGTGCCGACTCCCTGCAGGCAGAGCGCTGAGAAAATCCTTATATCTTCAAAATGCATTTTTCGGCGTCTCCGCGTCACTGCGGTAAATTATGACTTTGTACGAATGCATCAATCATAGCACAGGATAATGACTCGTGCGCCTTGATCCATGGCTCCTGCCGCGCAAATTCCAGCCGCTTGCACCTAAGCCTCCGACCGCTGCAGTTTGCTGACGCTCGCGGCAAGCGCGCGGGGATCGGTGATCGGTTCGCCGCAGACCTTGCCCTTACAGGGGATCACGCGGCCCTGGTCCCCTCCGTACCGGATGACGGTATGGGAGGCGAAGGCCCGGGCCGCCCGGGCCAGCATGCTCTCCGGGGGCGCTTCCACGGTCAACGTCAAAAGGTGGAACCACGCGTCGAGCCCGCCGTAATAGCCGCCGGCGTGAATGCCGAGCTCCCCGGCGGCAGGAGCGAACAACGAAAGCGCCCTGTATGCAGCGTCCTGATAGCGGTCCTCTCCGGTCAGACGATGGAGCTTGAGCAGCAGCATGACGGCCGTGCTGTTGGCGGACGGGTGCGGGATGTCGTCGATGCGTTTGAGCCGCACGCCGAGCACCTCCTGCGAAGTATCGAAGAATCCTCCTTCGCTGTCCTGAAACGTTGCAAGCGTAAGCTCCATCAGCACTCGCGCCTGCGCGAGGTATTGTGCATCGCCCGTCGTCTCATAGGCCTCGGTCAGTGCTTCGACAAGATGGACATGGTCATCGAGCAGGCCGGGGATGCCTGCGGTGTGCAGAAGTTGTGCGCCGTTGTAATGCTCCCGCAGAATGCGGTCCAGGCTGATGAGCGAAAATTCCCTGAGCCAGGGGTCATCGAGCACACGGTGCGCCCGGAGACAGGATGTAATGAACAGGCCGTTCAGGTTGGTGTAGAGCGTCCGGTCGATGAACGGTACTGGACGCGCGTTCCGCGCATGAAGGAGCTTTTCCTTTCCGTGCGCGATGATGCGCTCCACAGCATCAAGGGGCAGCGCAAGTTCCAGGGCTATCTCATGGGGTTCTCGGGCAACAAAGAGCACCTGTTGTGACGGATCGTGGTGCATGGCTCCCCGCGGATCGAGCAGGATCCGAGAAAGGACCGCATGCTCTTCATCGGTCAGGACGGCCCGGAACTCGTCATCGGTCCAGGTGAAGTACCCGCCTTCTTCATCGGGCGTCACATCAGCGTCCTGGCTGGAAAAGAACCCGCCTACAGGATCGGACAGGACCTCGCGGCTGAACCGAATGATCCCCTGGGCCACCTCTTTGAACCGCTCGTCCTTGAACAGGGCATAGGCCTCGATATAGTTCCTGAGCAGCCAGGCATTGTCGTCAGCCATCTTTTCAAAGTGCGGGACAATCCACGCTTCGTCAACGGAATATCGGTGGAATCCGCCGCCCAGCTGGTCATGGAATCCGCCGCGCGCCATGCTCTCCAGCGTTTTTCGGATCGCCAGTTCAACAAACTGTCCATCCTGCATCAGGGGATGCCGATGGATCAGAAATTCCAGGGCGCCCGGCATCGGGAACTTCGGCGACGCGCCGAAGCCGCCGTTTTTTGGATCGTACTGTATCAGGATTGTGGCCACCGCGTCAGTGAGTGTCTGTTTTCGCAGTTCGCCCGGTTGGACCCTGTCGGGCTTCAGCGCTTCTACAAGGCGGTCGGCATAATCCTCCACCTCTCCCCGTTGAGATCGATAGAACCCGCTGACCGATCTCAGCACGGACTTGAAGCCCGGACGGCCATGCCGGTCCTCGGGCGGAAAGTAGGTGCCGCCGAAAAAGGGCTTCCGGTCCGGAGTAAGAAACACTGAAAGAGGCCACCCGCTGCCGCTTCCCATGGCGGCAACAGCCTGCTGAAAGCGTTGGTCAATGTCGGGCCGTTCGTCGCGGTCGAGCTTGACACAAACAAAGAGCTCGTTCATCAGCCGGGCGACCTCTTCATCCTGGAATGATTCCTTGGCCATGACATGGCACCAGTGGCACCACACCGCACCCGTGGAGAGAAACACCGGCTTGCCCTCCTGACGCGCCAGCTCAAAAGCCTCATCGGACCAGGGCCGCCAGTCAACAGGCTGGTTTGCGGCATGCCGCAGATAGGGTGATCGTTCGTTGGAGAGAAAGTTCATCGTGTTTTCCTTATTTCGCATTCCGAATTTCGCATTTCGAATTCAGAATGTTCCCGGATCCTCCGGCGGCAAGC
>JANPMZ010000032.1:0-10047 GCA_031427195.1 Nitrospirota bacterium | reverse complement strand
CGTCGGCCTTCCCCATTTGACCACAAGGTCGGCATCTCCGAATAAGTTACGAGGCTACGTGTAGGTTCGCTTTCGCTGCGGCCTGTAGCTTTGCCGTTTGGGAACTCACGACCTCTGATTGCTCAGACGCCGCTCCCTCGTGCTACCAAGGCGTACGGACAACTCCTTGGGCGGGACTTGAACCCGCAAGATAATCAGTTGTTACTGCGAACGGTCACATCTTGTATTTTGATATATGTACTCGACTAGCAAGATACAAGACGCGACCCTGATAGGTTTCTGATAGGTTTCTGATAGGTTTCTGATAGGTTTCTGATAGGTTTTATCTTGGTAGGGAAGCGGTGAGGCATTGCGTCGGTCTATTACGATTTCCATGCGTTCAAGGCCATTTGCATAGAATTGTGAAAGCCCCCTTACTTGCCCCTGCGGCATATTTTCCCCTCCCTTAAATTCAACGCGCGGCTGACCCGCCGGGCAGGTTCATCGCCCGGCCGGAGTCGAGCCGTTTGTTGGAATACTAATCAGCCATGAGATGCTTCGGCATGCAACTTCAAACCAAGTGCATCCATGACCTTGAGGATGGTATCGAAACCAGGACTACGCTCGCCGGAAAGCGCTTTGTAAAGACTTTCGCGGGACAGGCCGGAATCACGCGCGACCTGCGCCATGCCCTTGGCACGCGCGATATCGCCCAGCGCCTTGGCAATGAACGCAGCATCGCCGTTGGCTTCCGCAAAACAAGCTTCAAGATAAGCTGCCATTTCCTCCGGGGTACGGAGATGCTCACTAACATCGTAACGAGTTGTTTTAGTTTTGCTCATGATTTCCTCCTACAGGTTGCGTGCGAGACGCAACGCCGTTTTGATGTCGGTGGTCTGCGTGCGCTTGTCGCCACCGGCAAGTAAAATTATTAATGTGCGTCCGCGCATCGTGAAATACACTCGGTAACCGGGGCCATAGTCGATTCGCAATTCCGAGACGCCCTCGCCGACCGGTTTTACATCCCCTGGATTCCCGGCAGTCAAGCGTTCGACACGAGCCAGAACGCGGGCGCGTGCATGTATGTCGCGCAGGCCATCAAGCCATTGAGCGTATGTGTCGGTTTTGCGGATTTCGTACATGATTACATTGTAGCCGCATGGCTACACGTTGTCAATGCTTTTCAATAGTGCGAAGATTTCTACGAAGCGAAGTGTTGTAAGGATATATTGCTGAAAAATACGGCTTGTAACTTTATGTACTGCGAATGATGAAAACTTTAACTACCACAGGAAGGACCACGCACTGCATGTTTCAAGCAATATTCTTCACGATGCGTCCGGATGGGCAGGTATGCTCTTTCGCATTCTCCTGTTCTCACTTCTTTATGGTACGGTTATCCCCCGCTTTAAAAATCATACCCCGCAGAGAACGAAACCGTATAGCGGTTGCCTTTGGCAGCGCCGAGGTCGAGCCGCACCGGGCCGATGACCGTATCGGCATACAGGCCGACTCCTCCACCGCTCCGCAGGTCCCTCACCGATAGCTCGGCCCGGTCGTCCCAGACATTGGCAGCTTGGTATGCCATATTCAGATACAGGGCCTTGAGAACATTGAGCTGGTAATCCCCCAGTTTCCAGCGGTAGGACGCTCCGAACCCCAGCAGATTGTCTCCCACGAACTCCCTGCGCTGATACCCCAGGAGCGGCGCGCTCAAGACCCCGTCCACACCGCCGATCCCGTATTGTTCTTCATAGGGGATATTCCCGCTGCCGAACCCGGCTGTGCCTTCGAGGACCACCGTATGCCGCTCGCCAAGGGGCAGAAACTTTTGCACGGAAAGCGCGGCTTTTGAAAACTCGGCATTCCCTCCATACCCAGGGTCCGCCAATTCATAGGATCCTTTAAAGAGCATTCCCCTATGCGCGAAGGTGCTGCTGTCCCGCGTGTCTGCCGTGGAGAGCAGGGCCAGACTGCCGATACGGTTATAGCTGGTCAGGGGGGCCGTGCCGTAGACTTCGACCGTGCTGTCCGTCGCGAAGCGGTACCGGAGGTAGGTATCGCCGAACCGGAACCACTGATAACCGAAAGCGAGCTCGGCCCCCTCCCGCGTGATATCGAGCGCGGTGATCGGGCGCTTGTTCTGGTAGATCAGGTAGGTCCGCTCGCGATAGAACGCCTGCAGCGTATGCACAAAGTTGGAACGGATGAGCACCGGCGAGTAGTACCCGATGGTCAGGTCGGTGTAATTGCCATAGCGGGTGTTGAGATAGAATTTGATCCCCCTGCCCGTGACATTGTCCACGACAACATCGGTCAGGCCGGTAAAATAGTCCTCAAGATCATATCTCAGGCCGAGCCTCAGCTTGTTCGTCGGCTTCTCCTTGATCCGGAGCTGGAGCGCAACGCCGCCCAGCGGACTTTTCTCCATATCCACCACAATGGATTCGAAGTAATCAAAGGCGTAGAGATGCTGGATGTCGTAGGCGGCAACATTGAAGTTCAAGGGTTGTCCGGACCGGGTCTTCGTCTCCCGATGAATCAGCGACGGTCGGGTCCTGCCCTGTCCCACCAGCGTGATGGAATCCACCGTTCCTTCATACAGGACAACGCCGAGTGTCCGGCCGTCGGCCTTCATCGCTGCACGCTCAACGCGGGCAAGCAAATACCCTTCGGCCCGGTAGCGGGCAACGATCTTTTCCAGCGCTGTGGACAGCCGGACGGCATTCAGGGTCTGGCTGGCCTGCCAGGCGAGCGCAGCCATGATGTCGGCCGTGGGAACGATCGTATTCCCCGATACCTCGATCGCCTGGACCACCGGGTTTTCCCGAACGGTCAGTAATGCCCGGTGGCCTGCTCCTTCCTGCTCGAAGTCGAGCGCAATCTCAGAGAAGTAACCGAGATTCGACACTCCCATCAATGCCGACTGAATCTCGCCGCGGGTCAACTCATGCGGCGCCAGCACGGGCGCCACGGCAAAACGGACGGTGGCTTCCGATATCCGGTCATTGCCCCGGATGGTCAGGCTGGTGATGCGAAGTCGGGCATCTTCCGTTTCCTTTCCGCGCCGTCGCATCAGCTCCCTGATGCGCGGCAGCGCCACCCGCGCTGCGTCCTCGCCCGTACGCATGATGGCCGGGATATTCGGGAAATCGGTGAAGGAGTAGGCCGAGGTATCCGGCGTGATCACCAGGTCCGCGCGGGCGGCCTGACGCTCGGTCTCGCGGCGCACGGGCAAAGAAACAGACTGGCTCAGGATATCGAGAAGCGATTGGAGACGATCTCTTTTTTCCAGTTTCGACGACGCATCCACGGCGATCACGATATCCACGCCCAGAGACCTGACGACATCGACAGGCAGGTTGTTCACCAACCCGCCGTCCACCAGCAGGTGTCCCTGGAATTCGACCGGCTGAAACATGACCGGTATGGCCGCGCTGGCCCGTATGGCCTCGTGCAGCAGGCCATGGCCGAGAACAACGGGCTCACCGGTCTCAAGGTCCGTAGCAACAGCGCGGAAGGGTATCGGCAAGCGGTTAAAATCGAGGTCCGCCTCAAAGGAAGCCGCCAGAGTCTTGGCAGCAAGCAGATTAGTGAGTTTCTGTCCCGCGGACAAGCCCGTTGGCGGAGAGAGCCGTCCGTCCTGAAAAATGAATTCGAGCAGATAGCGGCTCCCCGCCTCTTTCTGCTCCTGCGTCTGAAAAGCCCGCACCGGCGTATCTCTGAAAATATCGTTCCAGTCGTTGGAGGCGAAAATCTGCGCTATTTCTTCAGGATGATAGCCCGCGGCATAGAAACCGCCCACGCCGGCGCCCATGCTCGTGCCCGCGATCGCGGAGATAGGGATGCCCTCATCCTGAAGCACCTTGAGAACGCCGATCGAGGCTGCAGCCTTGGCTCCTCCACCGGCAAGCGCAAGGCCCAGCCGGGGGAGGTTTTTGTCTTCCGGAGTTGTGGCAAGAAACAGCCCGCCGTAGACCTGTTTGAAGGGAACGGTCAGGCGCAGCTGCTGCTGCTCGGCCTGAGACGATCCGGGCAGCAGGAAGGAGGAGAATATGATGAGGGTGATTATCCGGATGAACATGGAGACTACTATAGCATAGCAGGGATGCATGCCGCAACCGTGGAACAAGCCCTTGACACGGAAGATGCGGATGAACACCGAATAAATGCGGATACATCCTTAAGCAAAACATTCACCTATTGGGTGAACCATGTATCAAAGAACTATCCGCCGTTATCCGACTTTATCCGATTGTATCCGATTGTATCCGTGTCTAATGCTTTTTCAGGTTTATTAATTATCATATTTTCCTGAGCACCCCCACGACCTTGCCGAGCACCCGCAGCTCGCCCCGCTCAACATAGATCGGCCGCATGGTACGGTTCTCGGGCTGCAGGCGCACGCGGTTCTTTTCCAGGAAGAACCGCTTAACCGTTGCTTCGCCATCGACCATGGCAACCACGATATCGCCGTCGCGCGCCACGTTCTGCGAATGGACGATAAGACTGTCGCCATCGACGATGTGGGAATCCACCATACTGTCGCCTTTCACCTTCAAAGCGAATATACCCTGCGGCGATCTGAGCTTGAACAGCGAGAGGTCAACCTTGATCTCCCCTTCCCGGTGCTCGGGCGAGAGCACCGGCATGCCGGCAGCCACTCTGCCGAGCAGGGGTATGGACGCCATGGGCCGCTCCCCTGACGTCAGGCGGATCCCATGGGACTTCCCCCGCTCGCGCGTGATCAAGCCGCCCCGTTCAAGGGCCGCCAGATGGCGATCCACGCCGTTCGTGGAACTGATATCGAACTGCGCGCCGATCTCGCGCATCGTCGGAGGGATGCCGCGCCCGTCGATGGCCGACCGGATAAATTCGTAGATCTCCTGCTGACGTTCGGTGATGGTAGTGGTCATGACAACTCCTTTATATTTAGGATCGTTCTTACCCTGACTCCTGTACCCTGTACCCTGAGCCCGTCACTTCGCCAGTATCAATATTGCCTGTCCCCTGCCGGCCGCCAGGCCGGAGAGATCACCCGTTCGTGGCGCGTCCGTTCAGCCAGCGTGCCCCAGGTGACCGTGTAGTGTCCGTAGCGGTCGTTGATATCGTCCATGGCCTCGGCAATGAACCCGCGCTTCCGCTCTTCGGTGAACAGCGGCAGCTGCGCGGCATTCCGTTCAAGGCCCGACATGCCGACGCCCACCAGCCTTACTGCCTGGTGCAGGGGCAGTTCCCGAAGCAGGCCCATTGCGGCCGCATAAATATCCAGTCCGTGATTGACCGTATGCTGCAGCCGCCGCTGCTTCGAGAAGGTGTGAAAATCGGTATACCGGATGGTCAGGGTAACGGTCCTGCCGCGGTATCCGCCCCGCCGGAGCCGCTGTCCCACTTTTTCGGAAAGCTGCAACAGGTGACGTTCAAGCATCGTCCGGTCCGCGCAATCCTCATCGAGCGTCATGCTGTGGCCCATGGACCTGCTTGCTTCAGCCTCCTGTACCGCTGCAGGCACGACGGGGTCATCATCGATGCCCCGGGCCATATCGCGGAGCCGTTCTCCGAGAATGCCGAACCGCGCCGTGAGCATGCGGATCGGAGCGCGCCCCAGTTCTCCGCAGGTCTGGAGTCCCATGGACGCAAGCTGTTTCGTCAGGCTCGGACCGATGCCGCAGAGCTGCTGTACCGGCAGGTCCTCCAGCACATCGGCCACAGAGTCGGGAGTGATGAGTACCAGGCCGTCCGGCTTCTGGAGGTCGCTGCCAAGCTTGGCCAGAAGCTTGTTCGGCGCAATGCCGATGGAACAGAGGAGCCCCATTGTTTCCCAGATCCGCTCCTTCATCAAGAGAGCTATCCGCACCGGGTCCCCGAAGAGCGCCTCGCATCCGGTCACATCCAGGAAGGCTTCATCAATGGAGAACAGCTCGACCACGGGCGTAAATTCGCTCCAGATGCCGATGAGCTGCTCGCAGGCCTGGGAATATTTCGCGGAATCGGCGATCGCCATGACGATCCCGGGACAGGCTTTCCTCGCCTCTCCATAGGTCATGCCGGTCTTCACCCCGAAGGCGCGCGCTTCATAGGAAGGTGACAGGACCACGCCCCGGTGCTTCGACCCGATCACGGCCATGGGCCGGTCCCGGAGCGCGGGGTTGGCCCGCTGTTCTACGGACGCGAAGAAGGCGTTCATGTCGATGTGCAGGACGCTGCGGGTCTGAAATGCGGAATTCGGAATGCGGAATTCGGAATGAGAATCCAACATGTCTCTTGACCATCCTTTCATGCTGTTGCCGCCCCTCGTACAGTTCTGATCGATGAAACAATGATAGCCAGTATCTCTTTGTCGGCCACTGAGGTGCCCGATCGCACTAATTGCCTGCCAATGATATCGGCGGTCTTCCCTCTCGGCAATGCCTCTACGAGGCCCATTACCCGCAATGCAAAACTCTTCGTGCGTTTTCTGAAATCATCTCCCCGCCGCAAAGCACCCGCCGCGTTTTTTATTCAGCATTTCGCATTCCGAATTCCGCATTGTCGCCAGTATAGTGAACACTTGTTCACTTGTCAAGAAAATTTCTTCCTGTGGAGGAACATCTCGGGATCGTTGCTATTTCATCACCAGGCCACGTTGGCCAGATTAGACTTCCCGTGGGGGTATTTCAGGATTGAATGGATAAGTGTCTTGGCAGGGGGGTCCACTTAAACTATCTGTTTTTCAGGTGTTCTCCAAACTGCATATCCAACTTCAAGATATGGTCCACGATCCAGTCCACGACCACCTGGTTCGTCGTTGCCGACAGGTCGTAGGAGCTCCCGGGTATGCGCGGCAGAGCCGCCTCGGCCTTCAATTCCGCAAGCGCGGTCAGATACTTTTTATGCGCCTCGATCTGTTCTTCGCAGCCAGCATAGTGCGCTTCCTTCATATGTTTTTCCTCTTCCGCAAAATGGATGCGCGCGTAGTCATCGAGGAATTTCAGCGTGCCGTCGATCTCCGCCTTGCAGCGGTGCTGTTTGATGGCAAAAACGAGATTGTTAATCCTCTTGAAGAGCTCTTTGTGCTGACTGTCGATGGTGGCCACACCGACGGCTAACTTGTCCGACCATTCCATGGGGAACCTCCTGAACAGCAATGATGACGGGGAATAGTAGCAGGGGTGGGGGGAGGATGTCAAGCGGTCCGCGCCGACCTCACCCAAGAAGCGACCCACGATACCCCCCCAAAATACCCTTGCTTGATAAACCAATATTCAAATTGACACTCTTCATGAAAAAAGGTAATTTGACCATCATGAAGACTGCTGTCGAAATATACAAACTGCTGCCTAAAACGAATTGCGGCAAATGCGGCACTACAAGCTGTTTCGGTTTCGCCGCCCGGCTGGCCTCTCACCAGGCCTCCCCTGACGACTGCCCCATCATGATCGCTTCGGCCCGTGAAATCCTGAAAGAAGCTGACGCGAACCGGCGCCCGTCGCCGGGGACCGTGTACGAACAGGCGCTCCAATCGCTCCAGCCGAAGATCCAGGCACTGAACTTCAAGATGACGGCTGCCCTTTTCGGCGCAACGCTCACCAGCCCGGACAGCATGGAGTTGCTGTTCCTGAACGAACAGTACCGTATTACAAAGGAGAAGATGACCAACGCGGCTGGAGCAGAACCGCTGCCCTGGATCTCGATCCTGATCTACAATCATCTCTCCATGCCCGATCCGCCCGCGCCCGCAGGCGAATGGATAACCTTCAGCTCAATACCAGCCTCCCATGCAAAGGACAAGGCCTGGGCGGGCCATGTGGAGGACGTGATCGCCAAACAGTTCGCGGGGAACGTTACCGCCTTAAAAGCTGCCTGCGAAAAATTCGGCGGTCTGCCCGTGAAGAACAGCGGCAGCCATGACGCGGCCTACGAATTCCGGTTCTTTCCCCACTATCCGGTGCTGCTTTTATTCTACGATGCGGTTGAGGAAGAAAATTTCCCGGCCCAGTGCAAACTGCTGCTCGACAGAACTGCGCCGCGCTATCTGGATATCGAGTCCATCGTGGTACTGGGAGAGGAATTCGCGGGGAGATTGTCGGGGGGGTAGTTGCCATCGGACTCGCATGCCGCCATCAACGTTTAACGGCATAAACAAGAAATTCCACATTTCCGTCCTGCCCGGTGATGGGTGAAGGGATCACCCCTTTTACTTCAAAGCCGAGTGAACCGATGAACTCCGTTATTCTGATAACCGCAGTGTTTCTCGCCGTCTCATCTCGCACGATCCCGCCTTTGCCCACCTGCTCCCGCCCAACCTCGAACTGCGGTTTTATGAGCGCAACGAGCTCCGCGCCAGGCCTCAAAAATTGCAATATGGAGGGAATCACTTTTTCGAGTGAGATGAAAGACACATCGATGACCGCGATATCGACAGGTTCCGGGACCCGTGACGGTTCGATGGCGCGGATGTTCACCCGTTCAATCGTCACCACGCGGGGATCCTGCCGTATCTTCCAGGCTATCTGGCCGTAGCCCACATCCACGGCATATACTTTTTTTGCGCAATGCTGAAGCAGGCAGTCCGTGAACCCTCCGGTGGAAGCGCCCACATCGAGCGCAACCTTGCCGTGTGCGGACAGTCCGAACTCCTTCAGGGCCGCTGCAAGCTTCAGCCCTCCCCTGCTTACATAAGGAAGGACCTCGCCGAGGATGCGGAGCTCTGCATCTTCAGGAACGAGCGAACCGGCCTTGTCCTGCTTCTGGCCGTTAACCAGGATCTGGCCCGCCAGGATCAGGGCGTGGCCGCGTTCGCGGCTTTCTACGAGGCCGCGGTCGACCAGGAGCCGGTCGATCCGGATTTTGCCTGTTTTCTGTTTTTTCCCCTCGGGCATAATCACCTTGATGTGGAGCCCTCGCCAGCACCATAAAAAAGGCGCCAAGAAATCTCTTAGCGCCTCCGGCCTGCACAGCCTTTACTCCGCAATTCGCAATCCGCATTCCGCAATCGAATCACGCATCTTTCGCCCTGATATTCACCACCGGCGTCACTGCCTTCAGCCGGGACTGCATGACGAACTCCCTGACCGAAGCATAGATCCCGTCAGCGTCCAGTCCGTATTTTTTCCGGAGCTGGACCTGCGTACCGTGCTCGATGTACGAATCAGGCAGCCCGATCCGCAGCGACTTCACGCCGGTCATGCCCGCAGCATCAAGGCTTTCTAGCACGGCGCTCCCGAAACCGCCCATAAGCGCATGCTCCTCCACCGTGACCACCCTGCCGGTCTTTTTAGCGACCCGCTGAATAAGCTCCCCGTCGAGCGGTTTCACAAACCGTGCGTTCACCACCGTTACCGAAATACCGTCGGCAGCGAGCCGCTTTGCCGCATCCATTGCCGGATAGACCATATTACCGATGGGGATGATGGCGACATCAGTCCCGTCCATGAGCAGCTCCGCTTTGCCGAGCTCAAGCTGTTTCAATTCCTGGTCCATGGGAACGCCGTACCCCGTTCCGCGCGGATAGCGCACGGCCGTCGGGCCGGGATATTCTACTGCGGTCTTGATCATATGTTGAAGTTCGTTCTCGTCCTTCGGCGCCATCAGGACCATATTCGGCACATGACGCAGGTAGGCGATGTCGAACACGCCATGGTGCGTGGGCCCGTCCTCGCCCACCAGGCCGGCGCGGTCAAGCGCCAGCGTCACCGGAAGGTTCTGGAGACAGAGATCATGCACGACCTGGTCGTAAGCCCGCTGCATGAACGTGGAGTAGATGGCCGCCACCGGATGCAGCCCCTCGGTCGCCAGGCCGCAGGCGAACGTGATGCCGTGCGATTCCGCAATGCCAACGTCGAAAAACCGGTCCGGGAACTGCTCCGAGAATTTATCGAGCCCCGTGCCTTCGGACATGGCTGCGGAAATCGCCACGAGCTTTTCATTGTCCTCCGCAAGCTTAACCATGGTCTGGCCGAAGACCTCGGTATAGCTGAGCACCGCCGCCTTCTTGCTCGTTTTGCCGGTCGCGAGATCGAAAGGCGGTGTGCCGTGGTACTGCGACGGGTTGCATTCGGCGAACTCGCAGCCTTTGCCTTTTTTCGT
>JANPMZ010000031.1:0-5952 GCA_031427195.1 Nitrospirota bacterium | reverse complement strand
GGATCATCGAGGACCACGTAGTTCGGCGCATTGTTTTTGATGTTGATCTTGAGCTTGATCTCCACGATGTCGCCCACTTTTATGATATTCGTATTGTCGGTGTTTTTGACCGTTTTGTGGATCTCGAAACCGTTCGAGTATCCGCTCTTTGCATAGTCCGTGCGCGGGAACGTAAGTGCAAGCTTATACAGGAGCGTCTGATCGGAACTCGTAAAAATGGAATATTGAGGGTTTTTAAGAAATTCCTTCGGATCGAGCGCCACGGTGCGGTAGCTCCCGGGCTCGATGGTAAAGACCTCGATCAGCTTGCCGTTCTGCTTCACGGTTACATTCGCCGGCCGCATGTCGGTCTTTCCGCCGCCGAAATATTCGCTCAGGGCGATCAGGGACCAGCTGGTATCACTCGTGGAGGTCCAGATGCCGTCGGGGTTCATACCCGCAAGGAGCTTTGCCGCAAGACGGTGCGTGAGTTCCTCGTTGGGAAGCACTGAATTCGCCGCAAGGAGCGATAGGGCAGGTTCGCGGTAGCGGGCATAGAACTCGTCGGAAAATCGCTCCAGGTTCCAGGGTTTCTCAAGCACTGCCAGAAGCCTTGTTTTGACCTGGTCTGCGGGTAGCAGTCTGGAGATCTTTCCCGCCATAAGCACGAGCATGGCCGCTTCCCGGGGCTGGCTGCCGATGTTGTCGAACGCTTTGTCAAAAGTCGCCTTATCCAGCGAATTATTCAGCGCCAGGATGTAAACGCCGAAGGCGCGGTAAGAATAATCCTTTTCGCTGCCGGATTTTACCTGGTTCTGAAGATAACTCATGGCTTTGTTCATCCGGTCCTTCGGCAGTTCGTAGCCCGCCAGTTCAGCCCGGGTGAGCGCGTTCAGCGCGTAGATGGTGCCCCACCGGTGGGTTGTACGGTCTCCCGGCCAGTAGCCGAATCCTCCCTCCGTGGTCTGCATGGAGAAGAGCCGCTCGATGCCGGGTTTGATAAACTTGTCCGTTTCAGCGGTCGCAATGTCCGGTATCAGGCCTTTCTGGATAATGCCGCGAAGCGCCGCGAGCGGCAGCACTCCCGAACTGGTCTGTTCCACGCAGCCGTAGGGATAGTGCAGGAAATAACGCAGGCCTTGCGACATGCGCATGAAGGGCGAGCCCGATACGGTCAAGATCACTTTTACTTCTTCTCCCACGTCCTCCCAGCGAAGCTCCTTCACTGCTTTAGGAAGGTTGTATTTCATCTCCACCGACTTCCGGAAGTTGCCGAAGACCGTATCCGTCCCGAGCACATAACCGGAATTCACCGGCGTCTTAAGCTCGACCGTGTCGGAGTAATCCTTGAACCTGCCGTTGAACTGCAGCAGCGTCATGCCGGCGTTCCGGGCAGTCCCGTCAACAGCGATAAGGGTGCGGTCGAAACCGGCCAGTGAGAAGCTCGTTCCCGCTGAAGTAAGGGAGAGCTTCTGGTCGGAGTTGACCGTGAAATCCAAGGACCCGCTCTTGTCGGTCTTATTGAAGGCCGACACGAAGAACCGGAACCGGTCTCCCCGCGTAAAGAAGGAAGGTAGGCCGGGCTCCAGGTAGAAGTCCTTGACCACCAGGGCCGGCCGCTGATACGTCCCGAACCGGGAGCCCTTGTCGCAGGCCACGATATAGACCCGGTATGTGGTCATGGAATCGGGGAACGTGAACTTGACCGTGGCTCGTCCATTTGCATCGGTCCTGACGGACGGGTTGAAATACGCGACAGGATTGAAATCTTTTCTCACCTTGGAGGTGACCGCCTCGGGCGAGGCGCCTGAATAGCCGTCTCCTCCGGTCAATGGCGCGTTGCGGAATAAGCCGTAGGGCGTCTGCCTCAGAATATTGAGGCGGAGGTCTCCGGTGAATACCCCCAGGGGCAGGATGAATTTTCCGAGCGCATCGAGGGTGGGCGTCTCGAAACCCGTCATCGAAAGAATGGACTCATCCACCACGGCGATCGTCATCTCGCTCATGACCGGTTTTCCCTCCTGGTCCGTGGTCGCCAGGTTCAGCGTCATTTCGGCGCCGGGCAGGGCTTTGATCTTTTTCTGTTCCTCGTTCATCGTTATTTTGATCTTCTGCTGGCCGCCCTTCACCTCGATATTCACCGTCCCGAAGAGGAACGTGGGAGCTTCCTTGTCGAACTGGGCGGTATAGACCGGGAAAGATGACCGCGGCACGGTGGCCAGCACGGAGATATAGACGTTCGGGCTGTAGCGGTCCTTGACCGGCAGTTCAATGAACTTCTGGTCCGGCTTGAGTTCGGCAGTGAAAAATTCAACGAGACCGCCCTGCTCCACCGTCACCAGGCAGGTGGAGACTTCACGGGGAGGATTCAGGAACACCTTGATGGTTTCTCCGGCCGAGTACAGCGGCTTCTCAGTATAGAGGTTGAGCCGGCCGTAATTCTTCGCCTGATCACGCTGTCCGTTTTCGTATTCGTAATTGTAATAACCCGGCATGGTATACTTCGTCGCTGAAGTGTATTCCCTGTTGTTCGCATCCTTGTACGTAAACGCAATCAGGTATTCGCCCCCCCGGGTGAAGTCGAAATCAAAAACCGCGCGGTCGTCTTTAATGGGAAGTTCCGCGGTGAGCGAACTTCTCCAGAGCTGCTGTTGCTCGTGATAGAGATAGCCCTCGGCATTTCGTTTCTGAATGTACGTCCATCCGCGTTCCATGACCTGGACCGTGACGCTCCCCCTGGTCACCTTGTCCCTTTTTTGTCGATCACCACCGTCTGGAGGGTCTGGTTGTCCCCGGGTTTAACCGCGGCGGGATGGTTGCTGATGCCCACGAGATAATCGGGGTCCGACTGATACACGGAACTGTCCGTGGACGCCCTGCCGTCGAAATCCACCACCGAAGCCGTCATTTCGATGCCGTACTTGCCAGAAAGGATATCCTTGCCGACCGGAACCGGGACTTCGATCTGTCCCTTTTCATCCAGCATGGCCTCGCCGCTCTCGATCAGGTCCGTCCTGGCATCAAGGGGATGGCCGAAGGAATAGCCGGGATAATCCTGACGGGGGTAATCGGACTTCGTATGATAGATGCTCCATCGGACCTTGCCGTTCTTGACCGGTCCGCCCGCGTAATACTTGCCCGTGATCCGGCAAATCAGAAGTTCCTTCTTCACCTCGAGGTTGACGTAGGCATCGTCCTTCTTCGTTTCGCGCTTGTAGCCGATCTCAACGAAATGTCTCGGCTGCCTGAACTCCTGGACCTCGAAAGACCTGCTCGCGATTTGGGACTGATCCGCACCGTACTGCATGGACAAGGTGTAGGTCCCGAGCGGGAAGTATGTTTTGAGCCCGGCCTGATCGCTGGCAGTGCCGAACTCCGATAACGCGAGGTCTTTGTCGTACACTTCCTCGTTCTTCGAATTGATGATCTTGAATTTGACCGTCGTCTCCTCCGGCGGAACGACCTGTTTGTCCCGGTATTCGCGCACGGTCCCCTTGAAATAGACAGTCTCGCCCGGACGATAGATGCCGCGCTCCGTAAATACGTGGCCCCTTAGAAAGCCCACCGCATCGGCGTTACTTTCCGTCTGGTTCGGAGTATTTGCCCTTTTCGCTTTTTTTCTCTTTCTAATCGGATCCTTTTCACCCGCCATGGGCGCTGTCGCGCCCGGCCGGACCTGGGCCGCCTGTTCCACGCCCTCGGGTTTTACATTGCCTTGCGGAACAATGTCAATGTAGGTCTGGTCGCCTGACGAAACAGCGGCCACCATCCTGAGCTCGCTCAGCGCTATGGGTTTTGCGGAAAGAGACCCTTCGCTGTCCCTGTTCAAGGACGCCGTCTTTTTCAGAATATTGTTCTGCGTAATATACAGGCCCTGTGCGTCGGTCTTGCCCAGAGGAACAACCTCGTTATGGGACGTAAACGCAAAGAGGCTGACATTGGCGAGGGCTTTGCCGGAGTAGAGCGACGTGGCCCATATGAGCAGCTCGCTCTCGGAAAGTTTATAGGTAAGCCCGATATCGGTGATCCTGAACACGTTGCTCCGCGGCTGCACGTTCGGCGCAGCGCGTTTATTCATCACCTGGACGAGCTCCACGGCCCCGCGCTCTTTCTCCTTCCTGAACGTGAGGGGTATCGAGAACTGGTTGAATATATTCCGCTCATTTTGCTGGGTAAAGAAAAACTGTTCCTCATCGATGACCTCACCGAGGAGGTCGTCGAAATCGCCGTCTTTCCCGAGCGCTTTTTTGAGACGGGCCGCTGACTGCGCAAGCCCCTCGTCCGCCCGGTACTCATGCGCCTGTCGCGCCCAGGCAAGCGCTTCCGGAAGAAGGACCAGCGGGATGCGGGTCGCCTTGATCCGCACTTCTTCGACATTCATGAGCTGCACGTGCAGCATCTGCCTGCTGTTCCGTTCGATGACCGTGCCCTGGTCGAGAAACGCGATATCGGGGTCCCGGTCGGGCATGACGAAACCGGCGACGCCCTTTTCAAAAGTCTTATTATTGGCGCTTGCGAATTGAGGAGGAAGGATGATAGTGTACCGCTGGCCGGCCTGAAATTGGCCCTGGAGCATGAGGACGTTCGTCTCACGGGAAAACGTGCTGCTGTACCATTCGATTGGCACGGGCGGTATGAATTTCAGGTTACGCCGGAGATCTTCCATAGTGCAGGTATCGGTGAAATACAGGAAAACGCGGTGTTCACCGGTTTTCGGTTCGATCCTGGAGATCGTGAACGTGGCGCCGGTAGCGCTGCTGTAGACGGAAGAGACCGCACCGACGATCTTTGTGGTCAGTGCGTTTTCCGCTCTTACCTCCGGCGGACACGTCACGAGCATGCTGATCGCCAAAAAAATATAAACAACCATTTTCCCGCTAAAGCTCTTCATCACGTCCGCCATGCCGTACCCTCCTGAGAAGAAAGATCGTTATGCATCATGCAGATAAGTATAGAGACAACTCGAAAAATGGTCAAGAAAATAGATAGGGTAAAGGCGGGGTATTGACAATAAGAAAAAAATTACGGACCCTAGCGGATCAGCCAAGGCGCGAACAAGGATTTCCTTATAATCATATTAAACAAGGCGGGGTTATTTACCCCGCCTTGTCCATAAGGTGAATGATCGTTTTACTATTGAACTTCACCCCGGAGACCGGTCCTTTTCCTCCGGTGATTCCAGACATAGACCGCGATGATCGCCGCGCTCACGATGACAACGCCGATAATGGCCTGATGAGAATATCGCATGATCAGCTCCTGGTTCGCACCGATGAAATACCCGATGTAGGTCAGGACCGTCACCCAGATACCCGCGCCCAGAAGTGTATAGAGCGAGAATTTCCAGTGGTTCATGCCTGCGAGGCCAGCCGGAAGGGAGATCAGGTGTCGCACCACCGGCAGGAGCCTGCCGATGAAGGTTGAAACCTCTCCGTGTTCTTTAAAGAACGTCTCGACCTTCGCGAACTTTTCTTCGGTGATCCAGACATACTTGCCGTACTTCAAGAGCAGCGGCCTGCCGAGATAATGAGCGGCAAAGTAATTCGCATACGCGCCCACCAGGCTGCCCACGGTGCC
This sequence comes from Nitrospirota bacterium, assembly GCA_031427195.1. Classification (GTDB taxonomy): domain Bacteria; phylum Nitrospirota; class UBA9217; order UBA9217; family UBA9217; genus GWC2-56-14. Next base: position 396 of record JANPMZ010000031.1, on the reverse strand, counting down.
GCAGAGAATGACGACGAATATGTTCATCTGCCCCTGCTGGGCGAGATACCCTGCCGGCGGCATCACGAGCTCACTCGGGACCGGAATGACCGAGCTCTCCATGGCCATCAGCAGAAAGATACCGGGATAGCCGAGGGTCCCGATGGTTACCAGAAGCCAAGAAACCAGTGCATGCATAATTGTTAGTCCCTTTCCTCAAACATTCAGCAATCCGCAATCCGAAATCCGCAATGTTATTTGTCTTCCATGATTCCAATGCTCTTCAGCATCCGGTCGTCTTCGCGCCAGCCCTTCTTCACCTTCACCCACAACTGGAGAAAGATCTTGGTCCCGAGCAATTTTTCCGCGTCATGCCGGGCAAGCGTGCCGATCTGTTTCAGCATGGCCCCGCCCTTG
>JANPMZ010000030.1:0-9717 GCA_031427195.1 Nitrospirota bacterium | reverse complement strand
GCCCGGGAGATCCTGAAGATGAAGGACACCCTGAACCAGATCATGGCGAACCATACCGGACAGCCGCTCGAAAAGATTCACGCGGATACGGACCGGGATTTTTTCATGTCCGGCGAGGACGCGAAGCAGTACGGTCTTATTGACGAGGTCATTGCGAAGAAGCTGCCTCGTGTCGTGAAGGAGAAGTAGCGCATGACGGAAAAGAAAGAACCTACGGGTCAGCTCAAATGCTCGTTCTGCGGCAAGGGGCAGGAAGAAGTAAAAAAGCTTATCGCCGGCCCCTCGGTCTTCATCTGCAACGAGTGCGTTGACCTCTGCAACGAGATCATCGCCGAGGAGTGGGAGGACGCCAAGGAATCGAAGCTGCCCCGGCTGCCAAAGCCCGCCGAGATCAAGCGGACCCTCGATGAATATGTCGTGGGGCAGGAACGGGCAAAGAAGATCCTGTCCGTGGCAGTGCATAACCATTACAAGCGCATCGGCATTCAATCGGAGATTGGCGATGAGGTAGAGCTGCAAAAAAGCAATATTCTGCTGATCGGACCGACCGGCGTGGGCAAGACCCTTCTGGCCCAGACGCTGGCGCGGATCCTCGATGTGCCGTTCACGATCGCCGATGCGACCACGCTCACCGAAGCCGGCTACGTGGGCGAGGACGTGGAAAATATCATCCTCAAACTTCTCCAAAACGCCAATTACGACGTCGAGCGCGCCCAGCGGGGGATCGTGTATATCGACGAGATCGACAAGATCAGCCGCAAGGCCGAGAACCCGTCGATCACGCGTGACGTTTCGGGCGAGGGCGTGCAGCAGGCCCTGCTGAAGCTCATTGAAGGAACGGTGGCCAGTGTCCCGCCCCAGGGCGGCCGGAAGCATCCTCACCAGGAGTTCATCCAGGTGGACACGAAGAACATTCTGTTCGTCTGCGGCGGCGCGTTCGTGGGTCTTGATACGATCATTGAACAGCGGGTCGGCACCAAGACCATGGGGTTCGGCGCCGACATCCAGAGCAAACAGGAGCGGAAGCTGGGGGCCACGCTGGCGGTGCTGCAACCCCAGGACCTGCTTAAGTACGGGCTGATCCCCGAGTTCATCGGCCGGATGCCGGTCGTGGCCACGCTGGAGGAGCTCGATGAGCACGCGCTTATCGATATCCTGACGCGGCCGAAGAACGCGCTGATCAAACAGTATCAGAAGCTGCTTTCCCTCGAAGGGTGCAAGCTTCGCTTTACCGATACCGCGCTCGTGGCCATCGCGAAGAAAGCGATCCTGCGGAAGACCGGTGCGCGCGGCCTGCGCGCCATCCTTGAAGACGTGATGCTGAACGTCATGTATGACGTCCCTTCTCAGCCCGGGATCCGCGAGTGTCTCATCAGTGAAGAAGTGATCAACGACGGGGCGGAGCCGCTCCTTATCTACGAAAAGATAGCGTAGAGAAGCAGGAGGCAGGAGCCAGGAGCCAGTATTCAGGAGAATGGCCCTTTCCTTCTGTCTTCTGTCTTCTGTCTTCTGTCTACTGTCTACTGTCTACAGGCTCCTGACTCCTTATGACCTTATGAAAATTCTCTCCGCAGAGTTTGTGATCAGCGCACCGGGTTCGAAACAATGCCCCATAGACGGACGGTCGCAGATCGCCTTCGCCGGTCGCTCCAACGTCGGGAAATCATCGCTCATTAATGCTGTCCTGAACCGCAAACACCTGGTCAAGACGAGCGCCACGCCGGGCAAGACCCAGCTCATCAATTTTTTCGTCATTAACGATCAGTTCTACTTCGTCGATCTTCCCGGGTACGGGTTTGCCCGCGTTCCCCGCAATGTGGTCGATACCTGGGCGCCGATGCTGGAGGAATATCTGCGCGATACGCATCAGCTGCGGGCCGTCGTGGTGTTGCTCGATATGCGCCGTGAGCCCGATGAACGCGACGGCCGTATGATCGCATGGCTCAAACATTACAATGTTCCCGCTGTGTATGTTTTTACCAAGGCTGACAAACTGAACCGCCAGGAGTTCCTGCGGGCCGAACAGACGGTCAGCGCCGGTCTGGGAATAACCGAAAGGATCATCCCCACCTCCGCCACCAGCGGCCTTGGCCTTGATGAGCTACGGAGCAGGATATTTGCCGTGCTGTCCGGCCGGTAACTAGACGTCTCCCTGCTCAGGATCGCGTCTCGGTTTCTCCATAAACCAGTTAGCCGCCAGAGAGCGCAGAGATCACAAAGAAGAATCAATAGTCTTGAAAAGTAAAATCACATCACCAAAATGGTGAGTGGGCATTAAGTATTAAACGCCTTATTTTCTTTGCGTTCCTTTGCGGCAAAAGAAGCTAACCGTTTTTAGGATAAAGGAGTGCTCACATGACCTTTCTTCAGGATCTGACGGGTTCGCTGCTTTGGGTCGCGCTGTTCAGTGTTATTCTTTTCGCCGGCGGCATCGTTGCCATCGGATTCCTTACCCGGCAATCGGCCCTGCTCAAGCCCATGGGGCCGGGCCTGAAGATCATCGCCTTCTTTGTATCCGTCCAGGTTTTTCTCCTTCTCGGCGGCCATGAATACTACCCGCGTTTTTCAAAACATCTCGATTTCTTCTCCTGGCTCATCGGCATCTTCGGCGCGCTCCGGCTGGGCCTCTATATTTACGGCGACCTGTTCGTCGTACGGCTCAAACGGGGAAGCTTTCCGGCGGCGTTCAAAAACATCATCACGGTCTTCATCGTGCTGGTGGTCGCCCTTATTCTGCTGAAAGAGATCCTCAATATCAATGTCACCTCGCTGATCGCCACGACCACGGTGCTCACCGCCACCATCGGCCTCGCCTTCCAGAGCACGCTTGCCAACATGCTTGCAGGCCTGACCATCCATCTGGAGAAGCCGCTGAAACAGGGCGACTGGATCTCGGCAGGCGGCCATGAAGGCCGCGTACTCGACATTACGCTCCGGTCCACCAGGATCAAGACCATCGAGAACAATGAAGTGTTCATCCCGAACAGCAAGGTGCTGAGCGAGGCCGTGGTCAATTACAGCCTGCCGAACACGACCCTGGTGCGTAAACTTCCCGTCGGCGTGAGCTATGCCATTCCGCCGAACCGGGTGAAACAGGTCGTTCTGGAGGTCCTGGCGAACGTTGCCGGAGTGAGTACCGCGCCGGCGCCGCTGGTCCGGGTGGTTTCCTATAGTGACTTTACCGTACATTACGAGATCCGCTATGCGTTAACGGACTTTTCCCGGCATGTCGATGTCGAGGCGGAGATCATGAACCTCATCTGGTATCACTTCAAGCGCAACAACATCAAGATCCCCTATCCCATACAGGACATTAATGTCAGGCAGGTGACAACGGAGTCGTGCCGGGCAGAAGCTGAACAACGGGCCGCCGGGATCATCAGCCTTATGGAGAAGGTGGAGATTCTTGCGCCGCTGAGCGAGGCCGAACTCGGCAAACTGGTGCAGCAGGTGAGCCTCCAGTCCTTTGCTACCGGAGAGACCGCAGTCCGGCAGGGAGAACCCGGCGATTCGTTCTATATCATCAAGAAGGGCCGCGTCGAGGTTATTGTCGAAAAATCCGAAGGCGAGGCAGTGGTGGTGGCCACACTGGGCCAGGGGAATTTCTTCGGTGAAATGAGCCTCCTGACCGGGGAGGTGCGCACGGCAAGCATTCGGGTCAAGGATGATGCGGAATTTATCGTCATTAACAAGGAGAGTTTCCGTTCGACCCTGGCCAATAATCCCTCGATAGCCGAGGCCATGAGCCGGCTTCTTTCCGAGCGCCAGGCGGGTTTGATTGCCGGGCGGGAACGGCTCGATGCAACTGCGCTTGAGCGCCACAAGAAGGATGCTTCAGGCAAACTGCTTTCGAAGATCCGCGATTTCTTTGGACTGACTCGGTAGTCCGCTTGTCCTTAAAAAACAGTGGTCTGTCTACCGGGTGACCACGACGACCCCCGATTCGGTCACGATGCACCCCCTCATGCGGTCCTCTTCGTGGTCAAAGCCGATCTCCATCCCCTCCGGAATATGCACGCCCTCATCGATAATGGCTTTCCGGATCTTCGCGTTTCTTCCAACGTCCACGTTGTCGAAGAGGATGGAATCCTCGACCTCGGCATAGCTGTGGATCTTGCAGGACGGCCCGAGGATCGACCTCCGGACCGTGGCGCCGCTTGTGATGCAGCCACCGCAGACGAGGGAGTCTATGTTCTTTCCCCGCCGGCCTTCGTTGTCGAACACGGTTTTTGCGGGCGGCAGGTTCCCCTGATTGGTCAAGATCGGCCAGTCGTAGTTGTACAGATTCAGCTGGGGGCTGACGCTGACCAGGTCCATGTTCGCTTCATAGTAGGTGTCGAGCGTGCCTACATCCTTCCAGTATCCCCGTTCATTGGGCTCCATGCCCGGCACGTAATTGTCGAAGAAACTGTAGGCAAAGATCTTGTCGTCCGCTTCGAGCATCATGGGGATGACATGTTTTCCGAAATCGAGGTCCTCATATTTTCGCTTGCCCTTTTTTAGGACATCAACGAGCTTTTTTGCCGAGAAAATATAGTTGCCCATGGAAGCGAAGCAGGTGGCCCTGCCCGGGACGGCCGAAGGCTCTTTCGGTTTTTCCATAAAGGACTTGACCCGCAGGTCCTCGTCCACGCACAGGACCCCGAAGCGCGAAGCTTCCTCCGGCGGGATCTCGAGCACCGCGATGGTGAGTTCCGCCTTATTCATCCGGTGATAGGCTATCATCTGCGCGATGTCCATCTTGTAGATATGGTCGCCGCCGAAGATGACCACATACTCGGCGCCGGAGGACTCGATGAGGCCCAGGTTCTGGTAAATGGCGTCGGCCGTCCCTTTATACCACTGTTCTCCCACGTTGGTCGTTTCCGGGGAGATCGTGTCGTAAAACTCGCCCAGCCCGGTCCATTTTGCCCAGGACTCCTTGATGTGTTTGCTGAGGGAGTAGGCCTGATACTGCGTCAGGATAAAGACCTTTTTGATGCCGGAGTTGAACATATTGCTGAGCACGAAGTCGATGATCTTGTACTTCCCGCCAAAGGGGACCGCCGGCTTCGGCCTGCCGAAGGTGATCGGGCTGAGCCGCTCCCCCTTGCCGCCTGCGAGGACCATGGCAATGGTATTTCTTGATATGTTTCCGTAAGCATACATGAAAAGCACCTCCCTTCGCCCCTGGGCGAAGGTATCTCCATACTATTTTTGCAAGTATAGTATATTTTTGTGTCACCCGCAATGTCAATCAGCACCGTCCCCTTTGTGCGGTCTTTTTCCTTTCTGTGTGAGCGCGGCGCCTGGAAATAAACAGCTCCAACGGCATTTTTTCGAAAAAATCCGAAAAAATTATTATGAGCGCACCCCAAAATAATGTATGTTCACGACCGGAGCCATACCAAATAGGGTAAAAAACTTCGCCGGGTGAAAAAAGTACGGGAAAAATGAAAAAAAAGACTTGACAACCTTCAGGTACTTATATCATAATAACCATACTTACTATAACTATCCATATTAGTGTCCTTAGAGAGGGTAGCATGGTTACGCGCAAACAATCTAAAAAATACAAAACCAGCGAAATCTGCGACAAATATGATATCTCGCGCGCAACATTGTTCCGGTGGGAGAGTCAGGGGATACTGGACGGGGTTGAGCGTGATTGGCGCGGCTGGAGATTGTATACTGAGACCAACCTGAAGACCATCGACAGGATCATCAGGGGCAAGAATTCCGTTTAGTCGGGTGAGTGCCGGAGATAACATGCTTTTTTCGAGAAAAACAGATCCAGTAGCGCTGGACATCGGATCCACCTTCATCAAGCTGGTGCAGCTGAAGGGGTCGGAGAAGAGCTACCAGCTCGTCAAGTTCGGCATGATACCCTTGCCGCCCGAGGTCATCGTTGAGGGCGCGGTCATGGACGCCGGCAGGGTCGTCGAGGCGATTAAGGAGCTCCTGGCGCAGCAGAAGGTCTCGACCAAGAGCGTGGTCATCTCGGTCTCCGGGAGTTCGGTGATCATCAAACGCGTCTCCGTTGCCGACATGACCGACGAGGAGCTTGCCGAGTCCATCAAGTGGGAAGCCGAACAGTACATCCCCTTCTCCATTGACGATGTGAACGTCGACTTTCAGAAGCTGGGGCCCGCAGCCACCGAGGGGCAGGCGGACGTTCTGCTGGTGGCGGTGAAAAAAGACAAGATCAACGATTATATCAACCTGGTCAAGGAAGCGGGTCTTGAGCCTGTGGTGATGGACGTGGACGCCTTTGCCCTGGCCAACATGTATGAACTGAACTATGAAATGGAACCAGGCGCCACGGCCCTTCTCAACATCGGGGCCTCCGTGATGAACATCAATATTCTTCGTGACGGGATCTCGATTTTTACCCGTGACATCACCGTCGGCGGCAACCGCTACACCGAGGCGCTGCAGCGCGATTTCGGGCTGTCCTACGAGGACGCCGAGAAGGTGAAGCGGGGCGAGGACGTGGAAGGAGCGGACAAGGAGCAGCTGGCAGCCGCGATCGCCACGGTTACCGAGGACATCGTGGCCGAAACGCAGCGTTCTTTCGAATTCTTCCGCTCCACGACCGGCAACGAACAGGTCGCGCGGGTGCTGGTGTCGGGAGGATGCGCCCGGATAGGACAGTTCAGCGCCATCCTTTCGGAGCGGCTTGAGATACCGGTGGAAGTGACGAACCCGTTCAAGAACTTGAAAATAGACCCAAAACGTTTTGCTCCCGCTCTCATTGAAGAGGCCGCACCCCTGTGCGCCGTGGCGGTGGGACTCGCCATGAGGAGGCCCGGGGACCGATGATAAAGATAAACCTTCTCCCGACCAAGCGGAAACCTCCGAAGAAACTGACCGAACTGCAGCAGCAACTGATGCTTGGTGTGCTGCTGCTCACGGTGACCGTGGGCGGCATTGCGTTCTTCTGGATGCAATTGATAGCTCAGGCCGCCGAACTGCAAGGGAAGGTCAACACCGCAATAGCAACGGTCGCCGATCAGAAAAAAAAGCTGGAAAAGGTCGCTAATGTAGAAGAGGACCGGAAAAAGGTCCTGGAAAAGATCAGCGTCATTGAAAAGTTGAAAGAAAATCAGAGCGGCCCGGTGAAGCTTCTTGACAAGGTCAGCAGGGCGTTGCCCAGGGGGCTAAACCTTACTTCGCTCGTGGAAAGCGCCGGTCTGGTGAATATCGACGGTATGGCTTTTTCGAATAACGAAGTAGTGCGTTTTGTCGACAATCTTAAAGCGGACCGTTTTTTTTCCGAGGTCCTGCTCCTTGAATCGAGACAGGCCAAGGTCGAAAGCGTTGATCTCTATCAGTACAAACTTCAGTTCAAGATCAAAGGAGAGTAATGGGCTTCGTCGATAAAATACAGAAGATCCCCGTAAAGACCCGGCTCTACGGCTTCATCGGGCTCCTGTGCGTGCTCGGCGGACTATTCATCTATTTTATATACATCCCCATAATCTCCGATATCAGAAAGAATGAAAAGGTCTTATCCGAGACCGAAGTAACGATACGAAGCAATGACGCGCGGATACAGAAACTGGCCGACCTCGAACAGGAGGTCGTGACGCTCAATGCGAAGCTGAGGATCCTGTCCGAGCAACTGCCGCAGGAGACCGAGGTGTCGACGCTGCTCGGCGAGCTCCAGGGCCTCGTGAACAAGTCCGGCCTTACGCTCAAGCTGTGGAGGCCCGAGAAGCGGCGGACCCATGCGAGCGGCCTCTATGAAGAGATTCCCATCGCTATGGACCTGATCGGCGGGTATCATAATGTCGGGATATTTTTTGACAGCATCGGCAAAGTGAAGCGCATTGTGAATATATTGAACATCAAGATGGGCCAGCCGAAGTCGGGCCCGGACGGGGCAATGGAAATTAGTATTAATTGTACGGCCATGACGTTCGCCGCCGCGGAGAATAAAGTTGAGACAGCGCCAAAAACACCAGCAAAAAAGACGCAATAGCCTCGGGGGGATGCTCCCCGGTTTCCTGGCGGTTTTGCTGATCGTCAGCTCCGGGTGCTCTGACTCGAAGAATACCGCTAGCCCGTCGGTTGCTAAGGCGCCGGTGGCGGCGCCGGCGGTCACTTCGCAAATGACGCTGACGGCGGGCGTAGTTATTCCCGGCCCAAGCGCGGTATACGCCTACGAGCCCGCGGACCGGCGTGATCCTTTTGCTCCCATTGTGAGCCGCGAGAGCAAACAATCAGGCAAGTCATCCAGCCTGCCACCGCTGGAGCGCTATCCCATTAGCGAGTTCAAAATAACCGGCATCCTCTGGGGAGGCTTCGGTTATAATGCCATGCTGGAAGGCCCGGACGGCAAAGGATATTTTGTGCATGTCGGGACGCTGATCGGTCCGAACCGCGCGGTGGTGAAAAAGATAACCCAAGACGCTGTGGTACTTGAGGAAAAATTTAAAAACTATATGGGCGCTGATGATCGCAGGGAGATTATTATGAATCTCCGGAAAAAACAGGAGGGGATGCAATGAAGTCCGTTCAACCCCGTTTCAAAATAGGCTGCTTGCTGCTCCTTGTTCCTTTTATCTTCATGTTGAACGGCTGTGCCGGTACGACGCCGTCGGCAACCCAAGGGACCAAGCTGGTTGTCATTGACAAGATCGAACCACGAGAAACGGACGACAAGACCGAGTTGGTCATCTCCGGCGGAGCTCCCATCCTGCAATATACGTCGTTCCAGCTCACGGAGCCGCTTCGGCTGGTCGTCGATATCCCCGATGCCGATGTCAGCAACTTCAAGGACCCGTTCAGTGTTGACAAGGGGTCTGTGGGTACGGTTACGCCGACCCAGATTGACTCGATCGCGCGCCTTGAGATAGGCCTGTCACAGGCGGCGGATACCAGGGTATACCAGTTCAACGGAAAGCTGATCATTGAATTTGCAAAGCCGGTGGACACGGCGAAGGCCGAAACCGAGGTCATCACCGCTGCCACGACCACTGAGCTCGTGGCGGCGCCGGCAGCCGGAGCTCCCCGTCAGGAAACAGGCACGGCAACCGTTGTGACGTCGGTGAAGGCAAAGGCTGGAAAGGACGGCGTCAATGTCGTCATCACTGGCAACGGCACTATTCAGCCGAATACGTTCATGCTGGAAGGGAAAAGGCTGGTCATTGATATTCCCGGGGCCATCAGCAAAGTACGGCCGAGCGTGATCCCGGTCCGGAAGGGCGGCCTCGACAAGGTGCGAGTGGGCCAGCATAAGGACCGCGACCAGAAGAAAGTGCGCGTGGTGCTCGATCTCACGAAAACCATGGAGTACACGGTCACGCCGAGCGGAAATACCGTTATTATCGCCATGAACGCCGCGGCTCCAGTGGCGGCAGCAGATGCTCAGGTCCAGGAAAAGGCGGCAGGAGCCTCGAAAACAACACCTGCTGACGAGAAAGAGGTCGTGGCGACCCCGGCAGCACCTGCTGCGCCTAAGGAAGCAGCCGAGGAAGCAGCGATCCAGCCTCTGACCAATGAACAGGCTCTGATGGTCGGCGCCAGCAAGTATACCGGAAAAAAGATATCCCTGGATCTTCAGGACGCCGACCTGATAACGGTGATGCGCCTCTTTGCCGAGGTGGCGAATCTGAACATCATTCTCGGCCCGGACGTGAAGGGCAAGGTCACGGTGCGCATGGTCAAGATCCCCTGGGACCAGGCCATGGACATCATTCTGAGAATGAACGGCCTGGGCTATGTACTCGAGGA
>JANPMZ010000029.1:0-2326 GCA_031427195.1 Nitrospirota bacterium | reverse complement strand
AATGCGAGTGAAAGGGGAAGAACTGCGAGTCTAAGAGCTATTCTTAACGAAGTTTTATTTTTTAACATGGCAAAAGTATATACGGATAGACCCTCGGTGTCAAGAAACGCTTGACTAAACAAACCGTTTTCTGTAGCATCGGCCAGTACGTAGGTTGATTCATCCGTAGGGGCGGGTTTCAAATCCGTCCCTGCAAACCCCATGGAAGGGAAGAGAAACTGGACCTATGAGGATCACCGGTGGCACAGGAAAAGGCAGGAATCTCAAGGTTCCCGCAGGGTCAAAGGTCAGGCCGACGTCGGATAAGGTGAAGCAGGCGCTGTTCAATATTCTCGGCGAGAAGGTGAACAAGGCCTCGTTCCTCGACCTTTTTGCCGGCGCCGGCGGGATCGGCATCGAGGCGCTCAGCCGCGGAGCGCAGCGGGTCGTGTTTGTTGACGACGCGCGGGAATCGCTGCACGTTATCAAAAAGAACATCGAGCTGATCGGTTTCAGCAAGCGTGTGGAGATCGTCGGCGCAAAGGCTGAAAAATTCCTTAAAAAAGTTTCGGAACAATTTGATATTGTTTTTCTCGATCCGCCCTACACGCTCGAACAGGAGCCCGTGCTCCACCTTATCGCCGAGTCCGGGATCCTGAAGCCCGATGCGATCGTCATTGCCGAGCATTTTAAAAAGCAGCCGTCGCCTAAACAGGCAGGGGAATTAGTGCTCTTGCGCGAAGCGGTGTATGGTGATACGGTGCTGGCGTTTTACAAATTCGGGAGTCAGGAGGCAGGAGACAGGGGACAGGAAATGCAGTAGATGCAGTAGATGCAGGAAATGCAGGAAATGCAGGAAATGCAGGAAATGCAGTAGATGCAGTAGATGCAGTATGATTTGTTTTGTTTCTGGATACTGACTTCATACTGGTTTCTGGACCCTGGACCCTGCCCTTGGACCCTGCCACTTCATAAAAGGAGCTCACATGAAACGCATCGCTGTTTATCCCGGAACCTTTGACCCCGTCACGAACGGACATATCGACCTTGTTGAACGAAGCCGCAGGATCTTCGATGTGGTGATCGTGGCGGTGGCGGAGAACCCGAAGAAGGCCCCGCTCTTTTCCCTTGAGGAGCGTCTGGCCATGTTCAAAAAGGTGACGGCAAAGTATAAAAATGTCGTTATCGAAGGGTTCGACGGGCTGCTGGTGGATTATGTGCGGCGGAAAAAGGCCGTGGGGATCATTCGGGGGCTGCGGGCGGTTTCGGACTTTGAGTATGAGATGCAGATGGCGCTCATGAACCGGAGATTGGACAGCTCCATTGAGACGGTGTTCCTGATGCCGAGCGAGGAATATTCATTCATCACGTCCACGATCGTGAAGGAAGCGGCAAGTTACGGCGGCGATGTTTCGAGTCTCGTGCCAGCGCTCGTGGTGGAAAAGCTGAAAAAGAAGTTCAGAAAATAGAGGTATGATTGATGGTCTCGTAAAAAGGCCCCATTGCTGTCATTGCGAGGAGCGAAGCGACGCGGCAATCTCGACTTATCAGGCAGATACGAACTACGAGATTGCGGAGTTTATCCCGAGCCATAACAACGAGATTGCTTCGCCTTTGGCTCGCAATGACGACGAGGGACCCCTCGCAAAGACGGCTTTTTTGACTTTTTACGAATGCATCATGATTGCTACTCGCCTCCCCGGACACTACGTTATGAATCTGAAATAACATTGACTTGAGTGACAATTGTGTATATATTCAGAACTCTAGAACTCCTCGATCATATTGAGCATCGCGGACTTACCGTTGCTTCCTCGCCCCTTTTTCGGTCACTGCCGGACCGTGACGATGAACCATTCCTTGAAGTGGCTATTGCCGCGCAGTCCGAAAAAGGACAGGGCTGGTGAAGCGGAATTGAGCGTATGGCCTCTCAAGCGGGAAGATGCCGAACAGAGCAAGGAGCCCGTTGCAGCGGGCAAAGCGGCAATCGGGAAGAAGGTAAAAGCCGGAGCTTATTATCTTGCAGCCACGGAGGTGCGCTACTGGGTCGGCATGAGTGTGCACTACGAACCCGGACAGCCGATCGTGTTTGCGAGCATGTGGGTGGGCTTGGGTGGGATGATCATCACGTTCTTCTGCAGGATGAGGAGAGGGAGCAGAGCAACGGTTAGCGTTTAGAAACAGCCATCAGTCTTCAGCCGTCTGTTTTCCGCAAAGAGCTGTTCGCTGATCACTGACAGCTGAATACTTATATCACGAGGAGGCCTCATGAAAACAGAGTATGTCTTTTTTTGGATTGCCGTGGCATTGTATGGTGTAAGCACCTTCAGTTATATCTTCGGGCTCA
>JANPMZ010000028.1:0-4268 GCA_031427195.1 Nitrospirota bacterium | reverse complement strand
ATCACCTGCACCGTATGCAGGACCACGGCGTCCGACCCGGCCCGCTTAAGCGCTTCCGCCAACTGCATGCGGCAACCGGGACACCCCGTGACCACGATCGGCGCGACCGTCTTGATAAGGTCCTCCGCCCGCGCGTCGCCGATGGCATTGGAAAGACGGTGGTGGCCGATGCGCATGACGCCGCCGAATCCGCAGCATTGGCCGGGATGCGCTGTCTCGACAAGCTCGATCCCGGGAATGGACCCCAGCACGGACCGCGCCGTCTTCGCCAACCCCTGTCCCCTGCCAAGATGACAGGGATCATGCCAGGTAACGCGCTGCTCTCGCGTCCCCGGCGGAAACGCGGGCATGGCTTCTGCCAGCACTTCATGAATGTCCAGCACCGGCACGGGCACTGCGCCCGAAGGCGCGAGCAGTGTAGGATATTCTTTTTTGAAAGTCAAGCCGCAGGATGCGCAGGCAGTCACCACCCGGTCTACCTGGAGCGATGAAAAGAGCTGCCGGTTCTGCTCCGCCACTGCCCGTGCCGCTTCACGGTCGCCGAGCGACAGAAGCGGCCTGCCGCAGCACGCGGCATCGTCCAGCACGACCACCTCATACCCAATCCGTTCGAGCACGGCAACGGCCGCGGTTCCGATGTCCGGTTGAAAATTTTTAATGGCGCATCCCGGATAAAAAGCAATCCTGCCCCTTGTCCCTGGACCCTGGATCCTTGCCCCTTGCCCACTGCTCTTTTCCTGTGAACCCTGGACCCCGGACCCTGGACCCTTTTTATACCGCAGCACCACGGGCGCCAGCCAGGCCAGAGAGCGCATGGCATGGTCATTCGTAAGCGCCGCGGTCATGAAGCGGCTGATGAGGCCGCGGCCGGAAGAGCGCACGGCGTCCTCTTTCGCAGCCTGGATGATGGCGGTCACGGGCACATTGCCGGGACAGGCGGTTTCGCAGGCAAGACAGGACGTGCAGGTTGCGAGGCGGTCGATGAAAATCCCGGACAAGGGAAGCCGCTTGTCCAGCAGAGCATGAATAAGCGCGATCCGCCCCCGGGGTGAGAACGATTCTTCGCGTTCAGGCTGAAAAGAAGGACAAACCGCCCGGCAGACGCCGCAGCGTACGCAGCGTGCGATCTCGCGCCGATGGGATTCCAGTTGCGACGACAGCGCCGGTTTCCGGGGCTTCACGGCAGCACCGTCACCGCCGTGCCGAGGGCCACGACGCTGAAGAGCTCATCCACGTCGGCGTTGGCCAGCGCAATGCAGCCTTCGGTCCAGTTCATGGCCTCGGGCAGGCGGGACGGACCGGGCAATGCCGTCCTGCCGTGAATGCCGATGGCGCCGCCAAGCCGGGTGCTCCAGGTCGGCGGCTGCCGCTCGTCAATGGCCTTTTTGATCTTGTCGTATTCAACCTGCGTGATACGACGCTCCTGAAGCCCGTACCCGGCATGCTTAAGCCCGGGATAGCTGAGCCCCATGAACTTGTAGAAGCGCTTGCTGGGATTCATGGTGCAGATATAAAAGTCCCCTTCCGGCGTGCGCAGGTCCCCGGTCATCCGCTTATCGCCGTCGCCGAAGCCTCTGCCGAACACGGCCGGGTAGGTCTTCACCGGGGTCAGGCCCTTGTACAGCGTCAGCGTGTACTGAGACTTCCAGATGACGAGCCGGGGCTCGCCGGGGAGCGCCGCGACCAGGGTGGCGAACGTCTCCGCCTTGCGGACCGGCGTCCCGGGCAGCGGGGAGAGGCAGCTGAGCAACAGGAGCAGGACAACGAACCTGAGGAAAAAGAGGCTATGATTGAGCAACCCTGCCATTGGTCGTTCCAGGATCAGGTGCGGGACTGCGCTTCGTACTTGCTCGCGCAGTCTTCGCTGCAGAAGTAGGTCAGGTTGCCCTTGATGCGGCGCGCCGTGGCGCGGTCCTTGATCACGTAGGTGCGGCACTGCGGATCGAGCACCATCTCCGCGCCATGGACCTGCGCCTTGCGCTCCCCTGCATGGTACGTCCGGCTCGCTGCGCGGAGCACCGTCTTGATGGCGGAGTAAAGCAGCATGGCCAGAATAAAGATGAGCAGTGATCGGATCATCGGACATCCTTCTTTGCCATCTCGCGGAACTTCACGATACAATGTTTCATGTATTCGGCCTCGACATGGTGGGGTGATATATGGAGCAGTTCATCCCATACGCGGATGGCTGACCGGTAGTTCTTTTTGTCGTAGGCATAGAGGATCCCCAAGTGGAACCGTGCGTTCTGGTGCATGGGGTCGCTGTCAATTGCTTTGCGGAACTCGCCAAGCGCCCGGTCTATCTGCCCGGCATTCCGGCAGGCAATGCCCAGGTCCGCATGGAGGTCGGCGTTGTGCGGATCGATCCGGAGCGCATGTTCATACAGGGTGATCGCTTTATTCCACTGGTTGCCGCCGGCGTAGGCATGGGCCAGCCCGATGAGACCGGCAAGATTGTTCGGGTCTTCGGCAAGATAGTTTTTGTATTCTTCTATAAGACCGTAATAGTAAGGGGTCTGCTGCTCTGCCGTTGTCTGGTGCGCCGGGACCACGGTCGGCCGCACCTGCTCCCGGGGCCGGTCGCATCCTATGCCGAGGGCGAGGAGGAGTAGGGAAATGGTAGTAAAGATCGTTGCCTGCATGGACCGCCTGTCTGCCCTGTTCATGATCGTGTTGTCAAAGGGCCGGGAGCTCAATGCCGGAAATGCCGCATCCCCGTCATGACCATGGCGAGGCCGTGCTCGTTCGCGGACTTGATCACCTCTTCATCCTTGAGCGACCCGCCGGGCTGAATCACCGCGGTGATGCCGGCTTTGGCCGCTTCGTCCAGGCCGTCGCGGAACGGGAAAAACGCATCCGACGCGAGCACGCTCCCCGTAAGCGGGGACTGGGCCTTCATCACGGCGATGCGCACGGAATCAAGACGGCTCATCTGGCCCGCGCCGATGCCGAGGGTGCGGTCACCCGTCGCAAAGATGATGGCGTTCGACTTGACGTGCTTGCATACTTTCCAGGCGAAAGCCAGCGCCTCGTACTCTTCGTCGGTGGGCGTGCGCTTCGTCGCCACCATCAGCTTTCTGATGTCCGCGATCTTCCCGAGGTCGCGGTCCTGATAGATGAGACCGCCCGTGATCTTCTTGAGATCCATGCCCTCGGGCGTCCCCATGATCGCCGGACCGATATCAAGGAGCCGCAGGTCCTTCTTCCGCTTGAGCTCGGTGAGCGCCTCCGGCGCAAACTCCGGCGCCACGACCACCTCGATAAAGGTGGCGGTGAGCTCCTTTGCCGTTTCGAGGTCCACCAGGTGGTTGAAGGCGATTACGCCGCCGAAGGCCGAGACCGGATCGCAGTCGCGCGCTTTGCGGTAGGCCTCGGCCAGGGACGCCCCGGTTGCCGCGCCGCAGGGGTTGTTGTGCTTCACGATCACCGCCGCGACCTGGTGGCCGTACTCTTTCACCAGCTCAAGCGCGCTGTTGGCGTCAAGAAAGTTGTTAAAGGACATCTCTTTGCCCTGGAGTTGCCGGGCGTTCGCCACGCACGGCTCTCTGCGCCCAAATTCCTTATAGAAGGCGCCCTGCTGGTGCGGGTTCTCGCCATAACGCAGGTTCTGCACCTTTTCGAACTGGAGCGTCAGAATGTTGGGGAAGCGCGTCTTCTCATCGGCCGGCACCTGGCTGTCGAGCCAGGCCGAGATGGCGCTGTCATAGCGCGCGGTGTGCAGAAAAACGGTGCGGCAGAGCTCGAAGCAGGTCTTTAAGGAGACCTCGCCGGACAGCTTTAGTTCGTCGAGCACCCGGCCGTAATCGCGGGGCGAGACCACCACGGCCACGTCAGTATAGTTCTTGGCAGCCGAGCGCAGCATGGTCGGACCGCCGATGTCGATGTTCTCGATGGCGTCCTCGAGGGTGCAGCCGGGCTTGGCCACGGTCTGCTCGAAAGGATAGAGGTTCACCACCACGAGGTCGATGGGCTCGATGCCGTGCTCTTTCCACTGTTTCATGTGCTCGGGATTGCCCCGCCGTCCCAGGAGTCCCCCGTGGATCTTGGGATGGAGGGTCTTGACCCTGCCGTCCAGCATTTCAGGAAATCCCGTGAACTCCGAAACGTCCTTGACCTTCACGCCGCCGTCACGGAGCAGCTTGGCTGTCCCGCCGGTCGACAGGAGCTCGATCCCGAGCTTTTCGAGCCCTTTGGCAAAATCAAGGACACCTTCCTTGTGAGAAACACTGATAAGCGCGCGCGTCACTTTGCCCACGGGGACCCTCCTG
>JANPMZ010000027.1:0-8678 GCA_031427195.1 Nitrospirota bacterium | reverse complement strand
TACCGGCTTGACCTCGCGCAGAACGCTTCGCTCACCAGGGACCAGGAGCGTACCTTCCTCAGCCTCGTGCATGACCGCATGACCGAGTGCCCTTATCCAAAGCCGCTCGAAACCTTCGAGACCGACATCAAGCCTGAGCCTGTGCGCATCATACCGCTCATGGAACAGGGGAGGGCTGCCCTCGAAAAGTTGAACCGAGAGATGGGCCTGGGCTTGGACGACTGGGACCTGGACTACTATACGAACCTCTTTGTAAAGGACATCAAACGCGATCCTACCAACGTCGAGTGCTTCGACCTTTCCCAGTCCAACAGCGAACATTCTCGCCACTGGTTCTTCCGCGGCAAGCTCATTGTCGACGGAAAGGAAATCCCCGGGAACCTGATGAAGATCGTGAAGGCGACCTATGACGCGAACCCGAACAACAGCGTCATCGCCTTCAGCGACAACTCGAGCGCTATTACGGGCTACGACATCACCACCATCATACCCGAGACCATCGGCAAACCGTCGCCCTTCCGCCAGACCAAGCGGAAGTATCATGTCATCCTTACCGCGGAGACGCACAACTTCCCGTCGGGCGTAGCACCGTTCCCTGGCGCGGAGACCGGCACGGGCGGACGCATCCGCGACGTGCAGGCCACCGGCACGGGCGGCCTCGTGGTGGCGGGCACGGCAGCTTACTGCGTGGGCAACCTCCGCATCCCGGGGTACGAGCTACCCTGGGAAGACGCTACGTATGCTTATCCGAATAATCTCGCCTCACCGCTCCAGATCGAGGTCGAAGCAAGCAACGGCGCATCCGACTACGGCAACAAGTTCGGCGAACCGTTGATCCAGGGATTCACCCGCTCTTTTGGCCTCCGCTTGCCGGACGGAGAGCGCAGGGAATGGCTCAAGCCGATCATGTTCAGCGCTGGCGTGGGCCAGATGGACGCTAGGCACACGGAAAAAACCGAGGCGCAGAAGGGCATGCTCGTGGTCAAGGTCGGCGGCCCGGCCTATCGCATCGGCATGGGCGGCGGAGCAGCGTCGTCCATGATTCAGGGCGAGAACGTTGCCGAGCTCGATTTTAACGCGGTGCAGCGAGGCGACGCTGAGATGGAACAGAAGATGAACCGCGTGATCCGCGCCTGTGTGGAGCTGGGAGAGAAGAACCCGATCCAGAGCATCCACGATCAGGGCGCGGGCGGCAACTGCAACGTGGTGAAAGAGCTCGTGCATCCGGCTGGGGCGAAGATCGAGATCAGGAAGATCATTGTGGGCGATGCTACGCTCTCGGTGCTCGAGATCTGGGGCGCCGAGTATCAGGAGCAGAACGCGCTTCTGCTTAAGCCCGAACACGAGGAGCTTTTCCGTTCGCTCTGCGAGCGCGAGAAAATCCCCGTGGCGATCATCGGAACGATCACGGGCAACGGTTATATTGTTCTGTATGATGAAACTGACAACTCAACACCCGAGCATCTTGAGCTTGCTAAGGTGCTGGGCGACATGCCGCAAAAAGTTTTCACGCTCGACCGGAAAAAAACTATTCTAAAACCTCTCGAACTTCCGAAGGACCTTACCGTACGCCAGGCGCTGGACCGCGTGCTGCGGCTTGTTTCGGTCGGATCCAAGCGGTTCCTCACGAACAAGGTGGACCGCTCGGTGACGGGTCTGATCGCGCGGCAGCAGTGTTGCGGCCCGCTCCAGCTCGCGGTTTCTGACGTGGCTGTCATCGCCCAGTCGCACTTCGGGTTGACCGGCGCCGCTATTTCGATAGGCGAGCAGCCGATCAAAGAATTGATCGATCCCGCTGCCATGGCCAGGATGAGTGTTGGTGAAGCGCTTACGAACATTGTCTGGGCAGAGGTCTCCGGCCTGGGCGATATCCGCTGCTCTGCCAACTGGATGTGGGCGCCCAAGCTTCCGGGCGAAGGTTCACGGTTGTATGACGCTGCTATTGCAATGCGCGATGTGATGATCGAGTTCGGCATGGCTGTTGACGGCGGCAAGGACAGCCTGTCCATGGCAGCAAAAGTGACGAATGCTGATGGAACATACGAGACCGTGAAGTCGCCTGGCACGCTCGTGATCTCGGCGTACGTTACCTGTCCGGACATTACGAAGACGATAACGCCGGACATCAAGCTGCCGGGTAAAAGCAAGATCCTTTTCATCGATCTCGGTAATGGCCAAAACAGGCTCGGCGGCTCCGCGCTTGCGCAGGTCTTTGGCCAGGTCGGCGACCGATCACCTGATCTCGACGATCCGCAGCTTTTCGTGAGAACGTTCAATGTTGTGCAGCAGCTTGTCTCCGAAGAGCTCATCCTCTCCGGCCATGACCGCTCCGACGGCGGCCTCGCCACCACCCTGCTTGAAATGGCTTTCGCTGGAAACTGCGGCATCGACATCGATCTCGGCAAACAGAACAACACCATAGCCGCTCTATTCTCTGAAGAGCTCGGGCTTGTCATGGAATATCTCCCTGCAGAAGAAGCGAAGATCTTCTCGATACTCGATAAGGCGGCAGTGCCCTATCAAGTCATCGGTAAAACGACATCGGAACAGCGCATCTCTATTTCAATCCGAAATCCGCCTGTCCTCGGCTCCCCACGGGGGCAATCCGAAATCCGCAATGTCCTCAGCGATTACACGGCACTGCTGCGGGACATCTGGGAAGCGACGAGCTACCAGCTGGACCTCCTGCAGCGGAACCCCGACAATGTCGAGGACGAGCGGAAGAACATCTATGACCGCAAAGGCCCTTCCTTTGTAGTACCGTTTATACCACAGCAAACAGCAGAGGAGCTATTTTGTAGAACGACCAAACCCAAAGTCGCTGTCATCCGCGAAGAGGGGAGCAACGGCGACCGCGAAATGGCCTCGGCATTTTTCATGGCCGGGTTTGAGCCCTGGGATGTGACCGTGACCGACCTGATTGAAGGCCGCATCACGCTTGACCAGTTCCGCGGAGTGGTCTTTGTGGGCGGGTTCAGCTATGCCGACGTGTTCGACTCGGCAAAAGGCTGGGCCGCCTCCATCCGGTTCAACAAAAAGGTTTGGGACCAGTTCGAGAAATTCTATCACCGCAGCGACACCTTCAGCCTGGGCGTGTGCAACGGGTGCCAGCTCATGGCACTCCTGGGCTGGGTCCCGTGGCGCGGCATTGCAGACGAGCTCCAGCCGCGCTTCATCCACAACAAGTCGGGAAGGTTCGAGTCGCGCTTCTCGACCGTGAAGATCGTGAAGAGCCCGTCTATCATGCTGTCCGGCATGGAGAATGCCGTGCTCGGCATCTGGGTGGCGCATGGTGAAGGCCTGGCCTACTTCCCGGACAAGAGCATGTTCAAGGAATGCGAAGCGGGCCTGGCGCCGATCAGATATGTGAATGACGAATCACGGATAACGCAAACCTATCCGTTCAATCCCAATGGCTCGCCGGCGGGCATTGCCGGGCTGTGCTCGCCCGACGGCCGCCACCTTGCCATGATGCCGCATCCCGAACGTGTTGTGCTAAACTGGCAATGGGGATGGATGCCGGAGGACTTGAAGAAATCCCTTACCGCTTCTCCCTGGCTCAGGATGTTCCAGAATGCGCGGGAGTGGTGCGAGAAGAACGCGTAGCTGCCGAACAGTTGTCTCCTGGTTTAAACTGCCGCGATAAAGCCATTGACAACTGCCTGTCATTGATGCATATTAATGCAGATGTTAATGCATACGGCAACACGGAGGAAAATCCATGCGTACAACGCTGAATATTGAGGACGAGTTGCTTGATAAGGCGGCAAAATTGACTGGTATTAAAGAAAAAACCTCGCTCGTCAAACGCGGACTCGAATCGTTGATAGCGATAGAAAAAAGACTCGCCCATCTGGGCGGGACTGAAAAAGGGCTGAAGGCGGTACTCCGTAGACGAACGGAAACCAGGTAACATGATTCTTGTCGACACTTCGGTGTGGATAGAGCATTTCAGGACCGGGGATATCGGGCTTGAAACACCATTGAGCGATGGACAAGTTGTTTGTCATCCATTCATCGCCGGAGCACTTGCCTGCGGAAATCTTAAGAACAGGTCGCGAATTCTTTCTCTTCTCGATACCCTCCCCAAAGCGCGCCCTGCGGAGCATGAAGAAGTGATGTATGTTATAGAGAAATATCACCTGATGGGTAAGGGCTTGGGATATATTGATATGCATTTGCTTGCTTCCGCGATGTTGTCCCATATTCCATTGTGGACACTGGACAAACGGCTCATGAATGTTTCATCAACATTGGGGATAAAATGGTGATCTCCCTCCAGTTCCCCTGCTCCTTTCCCGTCAAAGTCATGGGACACAATAGTGAAGCGTTTTCCTCCGCGATACGCGTCATTGTCGAGCGACATGCGGCCGTTGACGATATTTCTTACTCCAGCCAGCCCAGCAGCGGAGACAAGTATCTATCCATCACCGCTACCTTCACGGCCCAAAGCAAAGAACAGCTCAACGCACTGTATCAGGAATTGAACGATCATGAACTCGTCCTGATGACGCTTTAGCAGCAGCTCAACAACAACGATGAAACGATGACCAGGCTCACACGATTTCCTTTCACCCCGTTACCCGCACCTGCCTTTTACCTTGACACAAAAAATTGCCGAGTATATATTTCACGAGATGATGGCGGAGAGGGATTCACGGGAAAGCGCGGTCGCGTTATAAGGAGAATGTGGATTGACGACACGCCTTACAGAAGCTCAGGTTGCAGAGGCCTGTAAGACCCTTTTCGGTTCGGACATCGTCGTCCGCAGGTCTTTTCTTCTGTACATCCAGCCAAGCGGCGCCAAGTCAGCCTATCGACAAAAAGCTAAGGAAACGCATCCCGATCTGTTTGCCGGCGCAGACCCTCATCAACAAAAGCGTCAGGCCTTGCTGTTCATCGAGATTCTGAAGGCCTATGATGTGCTGAACGCTTTTTTCAAGTTGCGGGATGAGGGGCTGTGGAAAGAAGTGAAGAAGACTGCTGCGGCAAAACAGCCGGAAGCTGCGCGCAGGCAGCCGCCGAAGCCGTCTGAAAGGACCACGCAGTTCTGGGAAGGCGGGATCCCATTCCGGCCGCTCGAGATCGGCCGCTATCTTTATTACAGCAAGCGCATCTCCTACCAGGCGTTGATCGACGCCCTGGTCTGGCAGCGAAACCAGCGGCCTATCATCGGCGACATCGCACTCCGGTGGGGGTGGCTCACCACCGGGGCCATCGACCGGATCACCCAGTTCAGTGGCTTGTCAGGCCGGTTCGGCGAGAAAGCGGTGGGACTCGGGCTGCTCTCGTCCTTCCAGGTAAAGACGCTGCTGTTCTTTCAACGGTCACAGCAGGAGCGGTTGGGACAATACTTTGTTGTGCGGCAGCTTCTCATCAGGGACGATCTGGAACGCTTCGTCGCGGACCTGCAGGAGCACAATGCGCGGGTTGTTGCGCGGTTCATGAGGACCGGCGAGCCCGAGCAAACCGCGAACGCATAGCCTTCGCCCCCGGCGATCCCGCTTATTCAAGCGCGACGGCAAAACTTCCGGGATACCCATGCTTTGCAAAGTTTTTCTCCGCCCCTTCTGCCGCGTTCAATGACGAGTACTTGCCTGCGTAGACCCGGTAGAAGACGTCGTTGTTCATGTTTGTCTTGCGCATGTCCGAGAAGCCGTGGAGCTTCCGCATTTCCCCGGACAGCCGCATTGCATTCGCCTGTTCCTTGAACGCTCCGATCTGCACGGTGAAGTTGCCAGCATCGTAGGTGGCCGGCGCCGTATACCGCTCTTTGCCGCCACCAGCCTGCCTATATCCCAGGGCCTCGATCCGAACCGGCGCTGTGCCGACCGTATCGACACCAAGCGCCTTCGCCGCCGCGTAGGAGAGATCGACGATGCGGCCCTTGACAAAGGGGCCGCGGTCGTTCACCCGGACTGTTATTTCGCGCCCGTTCTCCCGGTTATTGACCTTGAGGTACACGCCGAGCGGCAGGGTTTTGTGCGCTGCGGTCATGGCGTGCATATCGTAGACCTCGCCGTTGCTCGTTTTTTTGCCGTGAAAGTCCTTGCCGTACCAGCTCGCGACGCCGCTCTGCACAAAGCCTTCGTGGCTTCGGATCGGCTCATAGCGCTGGCCGAGCACAGTGTACGGCCGCTGCGACGCTTTGATCCGCTGCCCCTCCGGTTCGGACGATTTCACTACCGGGGTCTTTTTTGTTCCGCAGGCTGAAAGAGCAAGAATACAGCAGAGAAAAAGGAGAGAATGTCTGAATATTTGCATCGCGCCCCCAGTGAGTTAAACTGCTCTTCCGGAAAAAACCAATTCCGTGGCAGAGAAAAGTGATGCTATAATACGGATTATCGCAAGCAAGAGCAACCATAAATATTGCATCCAAAAGGAGCGACCATGATTAAACATCTGGTGATGTGGAAACTGAAAGACTTTGCCGAAGGCGCTACGAAACAACAGAACGCCCGGAAAATGAAAACCGACCTTGAGGCGCTCAAACAAAAGATCCCCCAAATCAGGCACATCGAGGTTGGCGAGAACTTCCTCCCGTCCGACTTTTCTTACGATGTGGCGCTCTATTCGGAATTCGAGACCGAAGAGGACCTTGCTGCGTACCAGAAGCATCAGGACCATCGCGCTGTCGGCGCCTTCGTCCAGAAGATTAGTGAGAGCCGCGTTGTCGTCGATTACAAAATGACCTGATCCGGGATATTTTCGCACACCGTTCGTCGTTGTCGGGGCGGGTTTTAAACCCGCCCATACCTGTCAGGAGAAGCAATGGATCGCATCGTAACAGCTAAGACAATGGATCTCGTGGTCAGCACAGCGGATGCCGGACAGCGGATAGACGCTTTTGCCGCGAACAGCACGGGTCTGTCCCGTTCGAGGGCGTCCGGGCTTGTGGAGGAGGGCCACGTTCTTGTTAATACCAAGGGCGTAAAGCCTTCGGCAAAACTGCGGCCGGGAGATGCGGTCTCCATAAATCTCCCCGAGCCTCCTCGTGACAACACGCTCATCCCCGAGAACATTCCGCTCCGGATACTTTTCAGGGACGAACACCTGGTTGTCATCGACAAGCCCGCAGGTCTCGTTGTGTATCCCGCTGCCGGGCATCGAAGCGGAACGCTCATGAATGCACTGCGCTCTCTGGTCGGGCCGCTGTCCGCTCCGGGTGGGCCTTTGAGGCCCGGCGTGGTCCATCGTCTTGACAAGGACACGTCGGGCGTCATGGTGGTCGCTCTGGATGACGCGTCCTACTACTCGCTGGTGGAGCAGTTCAGGGCGCGGACGATCCAGCGGGAATACCGCGCACTCATTTTCGGCTGCCCGTCTGCCACTGAAGGGGAGATAGCCGCGCAGATCGGACGCTCGACGGCGGACCGGAAAAAGATGTCCATCCGCAGTCGTCATGGCAAGGAGGCAAGGACCACCTGGAAGGTTCTGAAAAAATTGAACCACGCGGCCTTTGTCAGCGCCAAGCTTGGCACAGGAAGGACGCACCAGATACGGGTGCATTTTCTTTCCCTGAGCCACCCCGTGCTGGGCGACCGGACCTACGGAGAAAAGACCTCGATCATATTTAACAGCAAACGAATCGCGTTCCCGCGCCAGATGCTGCATGCGGCTACTCTTGGCTTCACTCACCCGGTGAGCAACGAATGGATAAGCTTTGAATCCCCCCTGCCTGCGGACATGGAAAAGGCGCTGACGGAGCTTGGCGGATGAGACACGAAATAGTCCTCTGAACAATACTTCAGGACGGAGTAAAGTAGACATACCCCTATGGGTAGTTGCTTAACCGCATGAAGATAATTATTGCAAAATGAAGTAATTTGTTCTAAGTTTAACTCATGACGCCTTCAATTTTCAGGGTAAAAGGGTATCGATTTTATTTCCTGTCAAATGAAGAGGACAGAATCCATGTTCATGTCACCTGCGAGAACGGCGAGGCCAAATTCTGGTTGGAACCCATCGTATCGCTGGCCGTGCATCATGGGCTGAATCCGAAACACTTGCGGGAGGTTCAAAAAATCGTAGAGGAGCATAGAAATGAAATCCTTAAAGCATGGCAAAGACATTTTAGTAAGCGTTGAAAATATTACCCCCTTCGGGATATGGCTCTATGTAAAAGAAAAAGAATATTTCTTGAGCTATGAGGACTATCCTTATTTCAAAGAACAAACCATAAAATCGATTCAAAAGATCCAGCTCCTTCACGGTTATCATTTATACTGGCCGGACCTGGATGTCGACTTGGAACTTGATAACCTCGAGAACCCGGGGAAATACCCGCTCCAATCACATTCGAACATTCATCGAACGATCAAGGTCGGCGAACGGACGCTTGCCCGACGCTGATTACAGGCACTATCGACAATGCGGCTATGGGTTAAAGAGCTCGACTTATTTTAATCTCAGCGGGTAAATTCCCCGCAGCTTGCTGCGGGGAATTTACCCGCTGAGATTAAAACGAGTATCTTTCCATCCTCTCTCGTTACATCCACCTGAATCCGGTCAGGATCAAGTCCATGGAGAAGTCGCCGGCCAAGGAGAAGATCCGGATACTCACCCGCTATCACTGGAGCAGCCTGCCGGGTTATCTCTTGAAACGAAAGAGCGTAAGTTTTGTGGATTACCGTCTTGTTCTTTCTGACTATGGCGGTGATACCGACCGTGCCCGAAAA